>NZ_JAENIK010000001.1 GCF_016595465.1 Luteolibacter yonseiensis
AGGCAAGGGGAGGCAAGGGGAGGCAAGGGGAGGCAAGGGGAGGCAAGGGGAGGCAAGGGGAGGCAAGGGGAGGCAAGGGGAGGCAAGGGGAGGCAGTCCACTCAGCCATCTTCATTTTTGCCAAACGGGATGCCGCACCATTCGACTCCGCACTCCATCCCGGCCAGCAAGCTGGCGGCTCAAAGCGGCAGCAAGCTGCACGCAGTCCAAGCGGGCCATCTCCGTTTTTTCAAACGGGATGCCGCACCATTCGACTCCGCACTCCATCCCGGCCAGCAAGCTGGCGGCTCAAAGCGGCAGCAAGCTGCACGCAGTCCAAGCGGGCCATCTCCGTTTTTTCAAACGGGATGCCGCACCATTCGGCTCAGCACTCCATCCCGGTCAGCAAGCTGGCAGATCAAAGCGGCAGCGAGCTGCACGCAGTCCAAGCTAGCCATCTTCCTTTTTCCAAGCCGGACGCCGGGCCATTCGACTCTGCAATCCTGAAAAAGGACACGTGGGTTGAAAAACGCCGCCGCAGTTTGGCGACGCCGTTTCCCGGAGCTCTACCAGCCTCCGCCCCGGCCTCAGCGGATGCGTGTCACGAACAGTCCCGCAGCGATGGCTGCCGCGAGGTGCGCGCGGTGCTCGTTGATGATCTGCCAGGCGTCTGACGGCGATGTGGCGGCCGGAATGAAATAGCCTCCTCCGCTTTCCAGTTCCTCGGCGGAAGGGGCGACGGCCTTTTGCCTGAGAGCTTCCCGGGCGCTGTGGCGGTCGGTGGTGTCAGGAGCGGGAACGGGCGTCTCGCGGGGGGCGGACGAGAATGCTCCGGTTAAAGTTCGCTTGAACCTAGCGGCAATGGCTATTGCTTTCATTGGGGGAGTGGGGGTGACGAAAGTGCCACTCGTTTCCGGTGGCGGCGGGGTTCTTTTTCCGCACTGAATCGGGGATGCCTTGGGGTGGGCGTGGGTGGTGATGCAGTGCGTGCGGGGAAAGAAATAGGATCCGGGCCCCTTTTCGTCAAACCCTCATTTGGGGGGATCCATGGGAAGCAGCCGGCTCTTCCGTGAGCACTCGAGCCGCCACGCATCCCGCTCCGTCGGGCGGTATTTCCCGCAAAACGGCGGTAATTGCTGTTTAGCACGTGCCAACTCCGCCTGCCTGCCAAAAAGAATCCATCTGGCAATAACAGGCACCCCCTCCGCACGCCATCACACGATCGCGTAACACCCCTCCCCCCGATCGCGTTAGGGATCACCCCCCGATCACGTTAGTGCCGGAGGCGCATGAGCTGCTAGAATGTCCGGAGTGGCTCGGAATCATCCCGGGTCATCCCCCATGCAAGAATCATCCCCCACGTAATAATGTTTTTATGAACTCGCTTACTCTACTAACCATTTCGGGACTGTTGTCAATCACAGCCCACGGTGCCCTCATTGTTTCCTACGCCGAGGATTCGAACGACTTCAACTCCCGGCTGACCAACACCACGGTGTTCGACTTCGACAGTCTCTCCGGCGGTAACCGCACGAACGTGTCCTGGAACACGGTCGGGACCTATAACAATCTCTACATCAAGTCCGCCGACAAATTCGGCGGCGCGGGCAACCCCGGAGGATCGAAATACTCCGTGCAGGGCGCGAGCCTGGGCGCTGCCACCACCACCACCCTCACCCTCGTCGGCCAGCACGCCTATTTCGGCTTCTGGTGGTCCGCGGGTGATGCGAACAACGTCCTGAGCTTCTACAACAACAACGGTGTCACCGACACCCTTGTGGCGCAGTTTTCCACCTCCACCCTGTTGGCCGCCATCGCCGGATCCCCGGAATACAAGGGCAGTCCCGTGACGAACTACCTGAACCAGAATTCGGCCGAGGCCTACGCCTTCGTCAACCTCTTCGGTTCCTCGGGCAACACCTGGAACAAGATCGTCTTCAGCAACCTCGGCACCAGCGGCTTTGAAACCGACAACCACACCGACCGCGTGCTGCCATGGGGCAGCTATCCGGAAGAGGTGAACAAGCCCTATCCGGGCAAGGTCATCGCCAGCGTGTCCGGCACGACCGTGACGGTGATCCCGGAACCAAGTTCCGCGCTTCTGCCTCTCCTCGGTGCCGCTGTCCTCATCCCCCTGCGCCGCCGCCGCTGCTGATCGCGGGGCGCACGATGCGGGCCTGCCATCCCACCCCCGGGGAGGTCATGCCGCATCCGCACCCTAGGATCCATTGATTCGCAAAAGCCACGACGCGGCGGGACCTGTTTCCGGAACATTCCGATCACAGATCCCGCCCCGTCGCGCGCCGCCGGAAGACTTCGTCAGAAGGTCCCGCCCGAAGACTTCGCCCCGAAGCCTTCGGGCTAAGCCTTCGGGCTAAGCCTTCCGACGAAGGTAGATCCCACCATTTTCAAATGACGGACATCCCCCCGATCCCCCTGCCCCGGAACCTTGCTCCCATCGAAGTGCTCCGCCTCGCCGCCGAGCTCGCTTCGGTGTTGAACCTGCGTACCCAGGGCTTCCGCAGGTGCCGGGTGTCCGACGACTCCACCGGCCTGTGTTATTCGTTCGACACGATCAGCGACGCGCAGGTCTTTCTCGACAAGCGGACGAGGTCGCTGAGGGGGAAACCGGTTTTCCTCTTCGCCCGCGGGGCCGAGGTTTACGAATACCGGGACCAGAAGACGGACTGAGGGGATCGTTGCTGTAACAGACCGGCCGCACCCGTCTCACGTTCCGTCCGCCGCCGGACAGGATGTCCACGGCACGCAGCGTTCAAGATGAACGCGCTCCTTTCGCAAGGCCGCCTGGCGGAACGTCATACGAGCGGGGCGTTTTACCCGCGGGGCCTCATCCGGCGGGGCGTCGTCATTCTGACGACTGCTCCGGGGGACATCCTGTCCCCCGGAATCCCGACGCTATCGAGATGTCCGAAGTGCCCGGGCGGAACGGCCGAAACCAGACGGTAGCAACCAACCGCCACCACGACCTGCGGAATCTCACTCCACCGCGGTTTCGAGTTCCTGACGCGGGCCGAAGAACTCGAAGCGGACCTGTGCTCCGGGGATTCCCCAGGCGAGGAGCTGGCGGTAGATCGCCGCCATGAAGGGCTTGGGACCGCCGTCTGGATTCTTCAACCGTTCGTCATCCATCACGAACCCCTTGACGAGATATTTCTTCAAAATGGTGGATGCCCAGCGGCGGAACTGCACGCCCCGTGGAGAACGGACCCGGTAGCCCACGGCCAGGATGGCATCGAGGTTGTAAAGGGTGATGTTGCGCTGCACCTCGCGGTTGCCCTCGGTTTGAACTGTCAAGGAATCCTTGACAGTTGCGGCAGGGTCCAGCTCCCCGTCCTCAAAGAGATTCTTCAGATGGAGAGAGATATTCTGCTTGGTCGCATTGAAGAGTTCCGCCATCTCAAGCTGGGAAAGCCATACGGTATGATCCTTGACGAGAAGCCTGATCTGGCTGCGTCCGTCTTCCGTGGTGTAGAGGATGAGGTCGTTCATGGGGTGCGCTGGCATCGGATTCGAACGCCCGAACCGGTGGCGGTGAGCGGTTCCGATGCTGGCCAGCGATGGGGGACTTGCACGCTTTTTCGCCGCCGGTGCCTGAAGTCCCGAAGGCCCGTGATCGACCGAGAGCGGCGCGCCACGGATGCCGTCCCTTCAGGACTCGGTCCATCCGGGAAGCGCCACCCGGGGTTCCGCTTCGCTCACCCCGGGCTGTCCCATTTCGCACCGTTGGTGCTGAAGAAGCCCCGCTTCGGAGGCTTTGCCCGCCGCAGCCCGCCGATCCCCGATCCCCGATCCCCGATCCCCGATCCCCGATCCACGATCCACGATCCACGATCCACGATCCACGATCCACGATCCCAAATCACACCCAGATCGACTTCTGCTTCTTCTCTTTCGGATGTTCCTGGATCTCGAAGGTCTTGCGCTCGCGGCTGTTGAAGATGGCTTCCTCGCGGGTGATGGTTCCGGCGTTGAGAAGCTGGTTGATGCTGTCGTCGATGGTGCGGTTCCCCTCGCGGAAACCGATTTCCATGAGGCCCACGATCTGTTCCAGCTTGCGCTCGCGGATGCAGTTCCGCATCGCGTGGCTCGGCTTGAGGATTTCCGAGGCGAGGACGCGGCCCTTGCCATTGGCGCTGGGGATGAGCCGTTGGCTGATGATACCCTCCAGCGAGCCGGCGAGCTGGGTGACGATCTGCGCCTGCTGGTCCGCCGGGAACACGTCCACGATACGGTCGATGGTCTGCGGCGCGTCCGGCGTGTGGAGCGTGGCGAGCACGAGGTGGCCCGTCTCCGCCGCGGTCAGCGCGATCCGGATGGTCTCCAGGTCCCGGAGCTCCGAGACAACGATGACGTCCGGGTCCTGGCGCAGCGCCTGCCGCAGCGCCTTGGGGAAACTCTGGGTGTCCGTGCCGATCTCACGCTGCTTGATGAGGCAGGAGCGGTGCTGGTGCACGAACTCGATGGGGTCCTCCAGCGTGATGATGACGCCGTTCCGGTTGTCCGCGATGCGGTTCACCATGGACGCCAGCGTGGTGGATTTTCCGGAACCCGTGACCCCGGTGACGAGGACGAGACCGCCCCGCAGGTTGCACAGGTCGAACACCGGCGAGTGGTGGCCCAGATCCTCCAACCGCGGGACATGCTGGGAGATGAAACGGAACGCCGCCTCGGCATGGCCGCGCGCGATGTGGATGTTTCCACGGAAGCGGCCCACGTCGTTCACCTGCAGCGCGTAGTCCAGCTCCAGCTCCTGCTCGAGCTTGGCGCGCTGCGTCTCGGTGAGCGTGTCGAGGATGAGGTCCCGCACGGTGGAAGGATCCAGCAATTCCTGGTTGAAGGGAACGATGGAGCCGTTCACCCGCGCGCAGGCCGGTGCCCACGGGCTGAGATGGAGGTCCGAACCGCCGAGGGCGACGGTCTGGCGGAGGTAGTCGGTGATGTCGCTGGGCATGGTCGGGGTTTGTCAGGATCTGTTGGAAATGCCGCGCAGCGCACGGTCGAAGTCTTGCGGGCGGGTGCAGGCGTTGCGCGCAATCTCGGGCTCCAGATAGCCTTGTTGCACGGAGGCCACGAGGTACTCCAGCAGCGAGCAGTTCGAGGGATCGGTCGATTTCACCAGGTGGTCCTGGAGTTCCGGCAGCTTGTTTTCCAGGATCCAGTTGCGGGTGGCCGCCTCGTTCTGCATGTATTCCAGCGCGGGGAAAAGTCCTCCGCCCTTGCGCGGCAGCAGCCGCTGCGACATGATGCCGATGAGCTGCCCGGCGAGCAGGTGGAACGCCTCGTGCTGGCCCTGCTTGAGCAGATGGGAAAAGCGGTCCAGCGCCTCGATGACGCTGCTGCTGTGGAGCGTGGAAACCACGAGATGCCCGGTGGCCGCCGCCTGCAGCGCCGTCACGGCCGTCTCCTGGTCGCGGATTTCCCCGAGGAAGAGAATGTCCGGACTCTGCCGCAGCGCGGACCTCAGCCCGGTCGGGAAGTCCTTGGAATCCTGACGCATCTCCCGCTGGGAAAAAAGCGAGAGGTCGTTGGTGAAAAGATACTCGATGGGGTCTTCCAGCGTGACGATGTGCCTCGCGAAATGATGGTTCACCCAGTCCAGCGACGATGCGACGGTGGTGGACTTCCCGGCACCCGTCGGCCCGGTGATGAGGACCAGCCCCTGGCTCCGCTCCATCCAGGATTGCAGGAGCTCCGCGGGCAGTCCGAGCTCCACCAGCGGCGGGATCTCGTTGCGGATCGGCCGCATGACCGCCGCCAGCCGGCCCAGCGTGTGGTAGAGATTGACCCGCAACCTGCCGCCGCCCGGCACCCGCCACGAAAGGTCCGCCTCCAGATTGGACGCATGATCGACACCGCAGGATTTCCAGAACTCCTCCATCGTCACCCGCGGGATGGGACCGGGGTGGAGCAGCATCACCTCCCCCTCGCGGCGGACCCGCGGCGCTTCGTCTTCGAGAAGGAAAACGTCGTTCGCCTGGTCGGCGAAGGCGTCACGGATGAGTTGGTTCAGCGCGGAATTCATGCGGGCGGAAAATCTTTCGGATGCTTCCGCAGTGTTAGAAGAAGCAACGGGCATCACGAAGCTAAAAAGCCGCGGACGGATGAAATTGTCTGTGGAGGATGGCCATCGGGATTTCGGTCACCGTGCGCATTGGAGTGTCACAAGGGAAAATTCGTTCGCGAAGGACAGGGGGAAGGGTGGGGGAATGAATCCGGACTTCCCCCCATCCGCCCGCCTGCCGTACCGTTCCACGGGAACAAATGCGCCGCCACCTTCGGGTTTCTTTGTCATGAAAATGTCGGAACACATCTATCTTTTCACCATCACCGACCGATTCCATATCGAGGGCAGGGGACCCGTCGTGGTTCCGGGCATTCCTTGGACATACGAGGGACCGGTTGTCCGTCAAGGGGACGCCCTGATCCTGAGGACTCCGCTTGGCGGCATCATCCGCACATCCCTCGAAGCCATCGAAATGGTCAATTACAAGCCCGGCGGCCGACGGATTGAAGCGTCCGCCGTTTTATTGGCGAAAGGCCTGCACAAGTTTGACATTCCGATCGGGACGGAGGTCTATCTCGACTCCGCCGCCTCCTCTCAAGGTGCCGGTGGCGGAAGCTCCGGATGAATCCAACCTTCCCAATGCCCGGAGTCCGGCATATCCTCGCTAGGAAATGATAAAAACATCACGGGGATGTCTCTGGGCCGTGGTATTGGTCGTGGCCGCGATCGCCATAGTTTACCTGCAGGATGCGTTACTCCCTTCGCATGCCGCCGGCAATCTGCCGGAAGGAGCTACGGAGATTCAGGAATTTTACGCGGATTATGGGATTATCACTGGAGATTTCGTGAGATTGCTCAAGGCCCGCATTCCGGAAAACCAGGTGGCGGAGTATGCCAGGAAGGTGGGTGCGGTCGACAGGGCGGGGGACGGAGACAAAGGGAGATACCCCACATGGTCGCGGGAAGCGGACTGGTTCAAGCCACGGAAACCCCCGCTGTATTACCGCGTCGAGCCGGGCTACCGGCTGATCGTCGGTTGGGAGAACGGATACGTATATTACGATGCCTGCGCATGGTAGGACGACAAACGTATTCCACCGTGCGGAAGTGATGTGGCCGGTCTGCTCTTCCTCCGCGTCTTCCTCTCCGCTCTCCGCGACCTCCGCGTTTCGATTCCATCCGAATCCCATCCTTCTTCGCGCCTTTGCGGTAAATCTTCCATGACCGGGCACCCGGCCACTCACCCCAGCGGCAGCTCTCCCGCGAATCTCGCCACCTCCTCCGCCAGCCGCTCCCTCGCGGTCCGGAGGTAAAGCTCGTCCAGCTCGATGCCGGTGAACGCCGTGATCCTCTGCCGGTGCGCGGCGATGGCCGAGGTGCCGATGCCGAGAAACGGATCCAGCAACCGCGTCGCACTGCCCTTCCCGTGCAGCTTCACGCACTGCTCCACCAGCGCGATGGGAAAGGTGGCGGGGTGGGGGCGTTCCTTGTCGCGCGACATGATGGTGTCGTAGGGGATGAACCACGTGTTTCCCCGGCACCGCAGGTCCGCGCCGCCGGTGTGGCCCCAGCGGGCGATGTTCGACTTGTCCTGGTAAGGCACCCCCGCCGCGCGGCGGTCCAGGGGCACCTCGCCGTTCTTCGTGAGGTGGAAGACATACTCATGGCAGTCGTTCACGAAACGCTTCGAGTTGATCGGCTTGAAATGCCCCGCGCTGATCCTCTCCCCGCTCCGCGTCTCGATGGAGATGGACTTCACCCAATGGAACGTGTTCTGCAGGATGAAAAGCGGTTCCTCCCCGTCCGCCAGTTCCAGGATGAGCTGGTGCGGCATCAGCGGATTCGCCGGAGCCGCGCCCACGTTGAGGAAAAACGAACCATCGTCCGCCAGCACCCGCCTCACCTCCGCCACCCAGCTCCGGCACCACTTCAGATACTCCTTGCGCGGCGAGGTGTCCTTGAAGCTGTTATAATTGATGCCGAGGTTGTAAGGCGGCGAGGTGACGACCAGATCCTGCGATCCGGCGTCGAGGGTCTTTAGAATTTCGAGGCAATCGCCGTGGAGGAGATTCATGGAAGGTGGTGTCATTTCAGGCGCCGTTGGCTTCGGGATCTACCGCAAAGGAAACCGGACACCACGAAATTCACGAAGGATCACGAAAAATCGGATTGATGCGAATTTCCCGTCAGTCATCCGATCGCCGGGCCGCGTGATGGATATGATTCCCCTTTCGCGCTTTTTCGTGAATGTCGTGGTTCTGATACCTCTTCAGGCAACGCTACCTTTTCCATCCCGCTTTGCGACCCTTTGCGGCCTTCGAGACTTTGCGGTGAAAAAATCGAACCCATCAGGCATGATGCAGCAGGATCGAGTTCGCCGCGAAGTGGTCGGAGAGAAGGTCCGAAACGATCACCAGCGGAGTGCCCGGGCGGATGAGGTCGTCCTTCTTCAAAAGCTCGCTGACGCGCTCGATGGTCTCCTCGATGTTCGACGCGAAGGCCAGCTTGAACGAACGCACGCCACGGGTCAGCGCGAGCTGGCGGCAGACGCGGTCCGTCGGGGTGAAGGCATAGAAACCGGAGGTGCGCGGGCGGAGCATCGCCACGTGGTTCGCGAGCACGCCACGGCGGGTGAGCACCACGAGGCGGGCGTCCGGCAGGGAATCCGCCAGGGTCACCGCGGCGCGCGCCGTCTTCTGCCGCTCGTCGCGCAGCAGCACGTTCTGGCCGAAGCCGTGGCCGCCGGAACGTTCGATGCGCGAGGAAATCCGCACCAGCGCGTCCACGCAGCGTTCCGGGTAGCGGCCCACCGAGGTCTCGCCGGAGAGCATCAGGCAGTCCGCCTCCTCGTAGGCGGCGTTCATCACGTCCGTGACTTCCGCGCGGGTGGGGGTGGGGTTGAGGATCATCGACTCCAGCAACTGCGTCGCGACGATGACGCGCGTGCCGAGCTCGTGGCAGCACTTGACGATCCGGCGCTGGAGGATGGGCAGCTCCTCGAACTCCACCTCCGTCCCCAGGTCGCCGCGGGCCACCATGATGACGTCCGCCGCGTTGATGATCGCGTCGATGTTGCGGATGGCCTCCTGGTCCTCGACCTTGGCGACGATCTGCGCCTCGCCCTCGAGCTTCTCCATCGCGGCGCGCAGTTCATGGACGTGGGCGGAGTCGCGGACGAAGGATCCGGCGATGTAGTCCGCCTCGCACTCCACGGCGAGAGCGAGGTCCTTGTGATCCTTTTCCGTCAGGGCCGGCAGGTTGAGGCGGGTGCCGGGAAGATTGATGTGGCGGCGGGAACCCATGGTGCCCGGAGTCTTCACGTGACAAAGCACGCGGTCCGCCTCCACCACGTCGATGCGCATGAGCAGCGCTCCGTTGTCCACCACCAGCGTGTTCCCCACGGAAACGTCGCCCATCAGGCCGTCATAGTTCACCGTGGTGGATAGCGTCACCGTCGGATCCGCGCCGACCTTGCGGAACTCCACCACATCGCCCTCCAGCAGGTTGTAGGGTTTTTCCAGATCACCCGTGCGGATGGACGGGCCGGTCAGGTCGAACAGCACGGCGATGTTCGCATTCCGTTCGGCGGCCTGGCGGCGCACGCGCTTCGCCATCTCCGCCGCCCACTCGTGCTTGGCGTGGCTCATGTTCAGGCGGAAGACGTTCGTGCCGCCGTCGATGAGCTTGCCGATCATTTCTTCGGATTCGGTCGCGGGGCCAAGGGTGATGATGATCTTCGATTTGCGTGACATGATTTTGGAAAGTGGTTGGCTCGGCACGGAGCGGTGCCGCAGCGATGAAACACACTCCCGGGAAACCAAGCAAGACCGTATGCCCGTGCCGGATCGAGGGATTTGTTTTTGAATTTTTTCAGAACCATCAATGAGGTCCACCACCAAGACGCCAAGACGCCAAGATTCGGAAAAAGTCCCGGACTTGCGTTTTTGCCTTCCTCTTGTTCTTGGCGCTCTTGGCGTCTTGGCGGTAAAATCCTTTTCAATGACAGAGGACCCCCGCCGCCCGGCCATGAATCCCCCCGGAAAAGTCCCCGGAAATCCTCCGCAAATCCTGAATTCCGCCCTGTGACGAATAAAACCCCTGTCCCGGGATTGACGTAAGCGGCTCTGCCCGCTGAGATTCCCGCCCCCGCCGAGCGGCGGACTTTGCCATGGACTACACCGCGAAAATCGCAACCAACGTCGCCTCCATCCCACGATCCGGGATCCGCGACTTCTTCGAACTCGTACAAGGCCGGGATGATGTCATCTCCCTCGGCGTGGGCGAGCCTGACTTTGTCACTCCATGGCACATTCGCGAGGCCGCCATCTACTCGCTGGAAAAGGGGCAGACGACCTACACGTCGAATCTCGGCCTGCTTTCCCTGCGGAAATCGATTTCCAAATACGTGGACGACTTCTTCCACGTGCAATACGAACCTGCGAAAGAGGTCCTCGTCACCGTCGGCGTCTCCGAGGCGATCGACATCGCCCTGCGCGCCCTGCTGAACCCCGGCGACGAGGTCATCTACCACGAGCCGTGCTACGTTTCCTACAGCCCTAGCATCGTCATGGCGCACGGCGTCCCGGTGCCGGTGGTCACGACCAAGGAGGACGAGTTCTCGCTCAAGCCGGACAAGGTCGCCGCCGCCATCACGCCGAAGACCCGCATCATCTTCATCAACTTCCCGACCAATCCCACCGGTGCCTGCGCCTCGCGCGAGGACCTCGAGGGCATCGCCGCACTCGCGATCAAGCACGACCTCCTCGTCCTCACCGACGAGATCTACAGCGAGCTCCGCTACGACGAGACGAACCCGCACGTCTCCATCGCCTCGCTGCCCGGGATGAAGGAGCGCACCATCCTCCTGCACGGCTTCTCCAAGGCCTTCGCGATGACCGGCTTCCGCCTCGGCTACGCCTGCGCGCCGCAGCCCATCATCGAGGCCATGATGAAGATCCACCAATACTCCATGCTCTGCGCTCCCATCATGAGCCAGAACGCCGCCATCGAGGCGCTGGAAAACGGCCAGCCCGCGATGATCGAGATGCGCAACAGCTACCACCAGCGGCGTGATTTCCTCGTCAAGCGGCTCAACGAGATCGGCCTCGACTGCCACACCCCCGGCGGCGCGTTCTACGTCTTCCCGGACATCCGCAGCACCGGCCTCTCCAGCAAGGAATTCGCCATGCGCCTGCTCGAGGAGGAAAGCGTCGCCTGCGTGCCCGGCAGCGCCTTCGGCGAATCCGGCGAGGGCTTCCTGCGCTGCTGCTACGCCACCGCCTTCGACGACATCCGCACCGCCACCGACAAGATGGAGCGCTTCGTGAACCGCCTGAAAAACGCATGAACGCCACGCCCGCCACGCAGGATCCCGAGCGCCTCACCCAGGCGCACGTCATCCCGTTCGTGGTGTTCATGTCGTTCATGCTCCTGCTGCAGCTCGTCGGCGGCTTCATCGAGTGGAAACACCCGGACGCCCCGTGGTGGCGGCAGGAACCCGCGCAATTCATCTACCCCATCCAGACGATGGTGACGCTCGGCGTCCTCATCCGCTACTGGCGTCATTTCACCTTCAACTGGTCGGTGAAATGGTCGCTCGCCGCCGTGGTCTTCGGCGCGGTCGGCATCGGCTTCTGGCTGCTGCCCACCGTGCTCCACGACGCCTGGGGCCTCACCGGGAAAACCGAAGGCATTCTCAAGCTCCTCGGCGTGACCGAGCGCAAGGAAGGCTTCGATCCCGGGATCTTCCAAAACCCCGTGGCCTACTGGACCTCGCTGGTTTTCCGCTTCTTCCGCGCCGCCGTCATCGTCGCCTTCGTCGAGGAAATCTTCTGGCGCGGCTTCCTCATGCGCTTCGTCTGCGATTGGGAAGGGGACTACTGGAAACAACCCTTCGGCCGCGCCCGCTGGATCTCCTACCTCGTCGTCACCGGCCTCTTCATGGCTGCCCACGCGCCCGTCGACTACGCCGGCGCCTTCATCTACGGCAGTCTCACCTACCTGCTCTGCGTCTGGAGCAAGAATCTCGGCGCCTGCGTCATCATGCACGGCGTCGCGAACCTCCTCATGGGCCTCTACATCATGCGGACCGGGAACTACGGACTCTGGTGAGTTTCCAACATCGGTAACTTTTCAGGATCATGACACCCCGGCAACTGTACGATGAACTGGTTGCTCAAGGGTGTGATCCGAAAAACTTTCAAATAGAGGGGCTGGGCGGCATTTCTGATGTGTATTGCCTGGCAGACCGTGGCGGCGGCCGTTGGGAGGTATTCTATTCCGAGTGTGGTATCGAGTCTCCACCAGAATTTTTTTCCCGTGATCGGAGCGAGGCGTATGAGCATTTTCGGACAAAAATCCTCTCGATTCCTCATTTTCACTGCGTCGGCTTTTTTCATGACGAGGATGCGGCGGATGGTCTTTCGAAGCCGTTGGACTCGGCGGGTGTCGGGATTCGCCGGGATGTCATTCCCTACGCATCCGCCACGGACTTGAGGCACAGGATTTTTGTTTCGGGTGCCGATGTCTTTGAAGCACGTCGTATTCTGGGGAACGATCTCCCTATCCGGGACATCGCGCCGCCGCTCCCCGCCGCCCGGCACGTCCCCGGAGCCCCCCGGTTCCGCTCATGAAATCCGCAAACAAAAGGGGATCGGTAAGAAGCCGGAAAAAAATGAATTCCGAGTGATGTTTTTCTTGTAACGTCCGGCACTCTTCCTCATACCTCCGCCCCGCGTTACGCGGGAATGGGTAGATGCCCGAGTGGCTAAAGGGGGCAGACTGTAAATCTGCTAGCGAAAGCTTACGTTGGTTCGAATCCATCTCTACCCACCATTTCATTTTAAACGACCAAGGGAGTTCTTCGGAACTCCCTTTTTCTTTGCGTAAAATCTCGCTGTCAATCTGCTGGCGGTTTCATACCAGACCCTTCCCGGTTAGGATCTGCAGATTGCCAATTCCGGCGTGAAGTTTGGCGTGCTCCCAAATGAGGAAGCTCGATTTTTCTTCCTTTTCAAACTGCTCCAATTTATTTGGTCTTCTGTAATGAAAACCCGATTTTTCAGATCATTTCTCGTGAGCGTGGCAATCGCCGCTGCCAGTGCTGCCCAAGCTGCGGTCCTGGTTGTTCCAGGAGCCTACGAGTCCACCGAAGGCGCGGGACAGAACAACTTCCCGTTATCGCTGACGGCGGGCAACACGCAACGATATCAGCAAGTGTTCGGCTCCGGTGGCTTCTCATCCCTTACCGGCCCCTTTCTCATCACCGAAATCGCCTTCAGGCCGAGCGCAGCGCAGGCCGCATTCACCTCGACCGCCACAATTCAATTAAGCCTGTCGACAACCTCCAAGGCTCCGGATGGCCTGAGCACTACGTTTGCCGAAAACGTGGGAGAAGACCCGGAGGTGGTCTTCAGCGGGGACCTGGCGATCTCGTCAGCCGCAGCGGGTCCGCCGGCCGGGCCCAAGGCATTCGATATCGTGATTACTTTCCAAACTCCTTACCTCTATGATCCGGCGGAGGGAAATCTTTTGATCGATTTCAGAACGTCTGCGACCTCGGGAGAGAATTTCTTTCTCGATGCCCAGTCAACGGTGGGCGATCAGATTTCGAGGGTCTACAGCAATCAGGCTCCTACGGCCGTTAACGCAACCACGGGCACCGCGGTTACCCTCGCCCTGATAACCCGTTTCACGATCACTGTCCCGGAGCCTTCATCTGCGGCCCTGATCGTTTTAGGCGGGATGACTTTGTTGCGCCGCCGTCGCTAGTTGGGGGGGAGTTTAAGCGGGGACTTTTACTCATTTCCGAGCGAAGGGTGAGATATCCTCAGATTTGAAGCCGTCCGAAGAGGTGCCAGTAGAATTGCTTTCACCGCTTTGGGACGGTCCAAATTTGGATTGTTTAGAGAACAGCTCAAACCTGAGCGGCCCTCCGGTTGCCAGCAAATCTGCTTTCACTGATTTCAGCCTTTGTAGACGCCCTCAAATTTGAGGGCGTCAATTCCGGCCTCGGCAAGCACCGTGCGGATGTCCCGCATGACGTTGGAATGATTCTTCCTGCGATCTCCGCGATGTGCTGGAATGCCAGAGGGGGGAGGGGTGCTGTTTTTTGGTTGATATTCCTAATTCTTCCAATTGGGGACTTCTGCTAGTTTACGTGTGCGTCTGTTCACCGGCCCCCCCTCAGTTAGCGCACCGAGCAAGCGACGGATGACAGAAGAGGGTGGGGGAGCCAATGGGAAATGAACGGCATTATCGCGAATAATGTGGACACCACCTGCTTTCCGTAACAGGGATGAGAGGTGATAAAAGTATCAATTGTATTTGTTTCCACCACTCTGGCGTCGGCCTGTTTCAGTTCAGGGGCCACCCTTTTCACCAGCGGCGATTACAACAATCCGGGCCTCGGATTTGTCAGCAGTCCATACGCAAGCCAGTATATCGCCGCGCAATTTATTGTAACAAACGCTATCAGTCTCACGGGGATCAACGTCGCGGGACGGTATGGCGGAGTCGCGCAGGATGATCAATTCAGCATCGCTATCATGGCAGACAGCGGTAATTCCATGCCGGGTGAGTTAGTGGACAATTATGTTTTCTCTTCCATTCCCAGCACCCGCTCCGCTCTGTCCTCCGGCGAGGGCTATATAAACAGCTTGAATCTCTCTTCTGCAATTACGTTGGGAGCAGGCACTTACTGGTTGGCGGTGGCCAATGGAAGCAGCTCCTATTGGTCGTGGTTGAATTCCTTGAGTAGCGGAACCCTGTCTGCGTCCAGCAGCACATTCCTTACAAGCGGCTACCTGCCGTTTAATGACGCGCCCGTGCCCTTTATATTCAACTTGGAAGGTTCGGTGATACCAGAGCCTTCCGCGCTGGTACTCGGCCTTTTTGGGCTCGACTTCCTGACCCGTCGGAAACGGTTTTAAAAGGAGTGTCCACAAACTTTGGAAGACCCCAGACGAACAACCCGTCACCTATTTCAAGAAGCGGGCTAGTTGGCCCACCTTTCAGTGCGGGGCAGCAGGGACGAAGGAAATCTAAGCGGACGGTGGATAAAACTCCGATTGTGATTATGGCTCCTCTTGATTATTTTTTGCCGGCATTTTCTCTTTCTTCTTTTCAAGAAGAGTTGTGAAAAAGGGGGATATTGCAGCACCGACAACAAGAAGCATTGCGGCTCATCTCGTCCTTGAATTTGGAACGTCGTGCGGAGTGGCTTGACGGTTGAAACTCCGCCACGACGGACTTGCGCGCCGCGGAATCGGGATGAAACACTCGTCCCGACCGATCAAAAGACCGACATCACTTCGGAGCCGTGATCGCATAACCGCTCGGGATCAGCGGGCCGTCCGTTTTCTTGAGGATCTTCATGTCATTCATGCGCCAGATGGCGGTCTTGCGGGTCTTCGTGTTGTAGAGCAGCAGATCGGGCTTGGCATCGCTGCTGAAGTCCGCGAGGCCCGCCATTTGAAACCCGGCGGAAACGCTGATCTGGGAACTCTTCGCGGTGACGACCTGGTTGTTCATGTACCAGACGACCACCTTGGTTTTCGCGGTGTTCGTGAGGCAGAGGTCTGGCCTGCCGTCGTTGTTGAAATCGTCGGTTCCCGCGATCTGCCAGCCCGCCGGCAGGGTGGGACCGTTCTTGGCGGAGCTCTTCGCCTGGTTGTTCAGGTACCAGATGGCGGTCTTGCGGGTCTTGGCGTTGTATAGGAGCAGGTCCGCCGTTCCATCGACATTGAAGTCGTCCGCCGCGGCGACGGCGAATCCGGCGGTGATCGTGGGCCCGGCCTTGGTGCTTTTTTTCTTCGTCCCGTCCAGAAGGATGAACTGTGTCTTGTTGGAGGATGGGTGGACCGTGAGGAAGTCCGGCTTGTTGTCCTTGTTGAAATCATCCACCGCCGCCAGCACGAAGCCGGCGGGGAGGGTGGGGCCGGCGACGTTTTTCTTCAGGACTCCATTGCCCAGGGTGAGGACGGAGGTGCTCTTCTTGTTTTGTGAAACCAGCACGATGTCCGCCTGCTTGTCCGCGTTGAGATCTGTCTGGAGCGGGCGTGTCACCAGAAGGTTCACGAGGGCGTCGGCTTGTCCGTCCATCTGGTCCGAGACGGCGAAGGTGAAGGAATCCTTGCCGGCGAAATTCGCCTTCGGCATGTAGGTGATGGTGTTTCCGGAGATGTCCAGCACGCCACCGGAGGCGCTGTGGTCGTCGAATTCAGAGATGACCAGTGGATTGCGGTCGGGATCGCTCGCCTGTGACAGGAGGGTGGAGAAAGGAAAGGCCGCCTTCTGGTTCTGCGTCACCACATAAGTGCCCGGAGTGGTGACGGGAGGGGAGTTGAGGAAGACGTTGATCTGGATGGTCTTGGTGGTGGTCCCACCTGCGCTGTCGGTGGCCACGGCTCGCATCTGGTAGGTGCCGCCCGCGGCGGGCTTCCAGGTGTAGGTGAAGGGGGCGGTGCCGGAGCTGAAGAGTTCCGCGTCTCCGGCGTAGTAGGTCACCTTGGTGATGTTGCCGGAGGCCGCCAGCGCATCGGATGAGATCACGATGCCCTTTTTCCCGTTGAGCGAGGCCCCGTCCGCCAACTGGGTGAAGCGCACGCCCGGCGCGACCCTGGCGGCGACGGCGGCGCTCTGTGGGCTTGAGAGGGTGATGTTCGCGAGTGCCACGGGAAAGTAGGAGGTGAACCCGCCCGTCGCCGTCAGCGGGACATGAAACACCACCGAGTCCGTGAAAGCGGTGTTCGCCGCCGCGCCGA
Organism: Luteolibacter yonseiensis; assembly: GCF_016595465.1. Taxonomy (NCBI): domain Bacteria; kingdom Pseudomonadati; phylum Verrucomicrobiota; class Verrucomicrobiia; order Verrucomicrobiales; family Verrucomicrobiaceae; genus Luteolibacter; species Luteolibacter yonseiensis. The sequence goes on from NZ_JAENIK010000001.1 coordinate 16,768, forward strand.
CGACCACCCGGAGCCTGCCGGGTTCCACCAGGTGGGAGTCCACGCGGAAGGTGTTTCCCATGGTCCCCGGGGTCGCCGCGCCCGCCGTGTAGGCGGCGGTGTTGAAAAGCACGTCCATCTGCAGCGCCGCCACATCCCCGGAACTGCGGAACTCGATGGGCACGACGCCGGATTGTTCGCCGCTCTTCTTCAGCTCACCCACATTGACCGTCGCCGCGCCGGCGGTGGGCACGGCGGCCGGCATCCCTGACAAGGCAAGGAGCAGCCGGAGAAGGTGGAGCGGTGGTGGTGGAAATTTCATGGGGTGGGCATGCGTGGTCCGGCTCCGGCATCAACGGGTCCAGACGTCGATGCGGGTGGAGACGCCCGCGGGGATCTGGACTTCGACGCTGCCGGTGGCGGTTCCGCCCGAGGTGTTGTTCACGTCGAAATTGAAGGTCGTCCGGTTGCCCGCTTCCGGCGTGACGACGGCCACCAGCGGGACGACGCTGTTGAAATTCTTCACCTGCACCTGGACCGTCTGGGTCGCGGGAGCACCGGCGGGCAACAGCACGAACACCGGGTCCGTGCGGGTGGCCGCGATCGCCGTTCCGGCGGCGTTGGCGATGCGGATATCCGGAAGGTTGGCGGGGAACACGACCATGTTCGCACCGAAAGAAGCATAGGCCTCGGATCCGCCCACGACATTGAGCGCGTTGGACAGGGAGTCCACCCGGATGCGGCCGAAGCCCCCTCCCTGGCTCCCTGCCACATACAGGTATGCGTTCCCGGTGACCTTGGGGGAAACAAGCCGGATGGCTCCACCGCTTCCGCCACCATAGTAGGGCGTGTAGCCTCCATTGGCATAGATGCTTCCATAATTCGAAGAGATCTTCGTATTGGAAGCGACGAGGATCGCGCCGCCGCCCCCGCCGCCGCCATACTGATTTTCCATCGTGGAATCACCCTTTCCTCCGCCGCCCGAGCCTCCTACCAGGGGAATCAGAAGCGAATTTCCATAAACACTTCCGCCGGTGGTCGTCTCCGTGCCCCGGGTCCCGTAGCCGCCGCCTCCACTGTATGAGGTTCCGGCGGGGGGCGTGCTGTAGGCACCCCAACCTCCCTTGCCTCCGCCAGGGCCGAAGCCATTTGCCGGATCCGTGCCACCCTGACCTCCATCAAACCCACCCGGGCCGCCGGCCCCGCCCCTGCGCCCGATGTGCGAGGAACCGTCCACATAGATATAGCCATCAAGGGTGACATCGCCCGTCGCCAGCAGGTAGACGGGCGTGTTCGCCGCATTGCCCGTGAACTTGAGCTGATACCCGCTCACGATATTGATCGTCGTGCAGTTCAGGATGCCGTCGGGTGGCAGGGCGATCGTCCGGACCGAATTCGTGGCCGTTGTCTCATCGACGACGAGCGCGCCGAACGAGCCGGTGCTGCCTGAGTTGAAATCCGCTTGTGCGGACACGGGTTCGCAGGCCGCCGCGAGGGCCAGCGCCCAGAGCGCGGCGGATTGGATGATGTTGGATGGTTTCATGGGCATGGGGTGGGAGTTCTAGGGTGGGTCGATCTGGATCGTGACCGGAGGCTTGGAAAGGATCGCGCCCGCCGAACCGATGCGGGTGACGTTGACAGGCGGCCTGGCGATGATGGAGGCTCCGCCGGTGGAACCGTCGGTCCCGCCGATGGTGGAGAGGCGCGAGATGAATGTCGCGGGCCGGGAGATGATCGATGCGGCCCCGGCTCCGCCTTGGGATGAAGCGAGCCGGGCCAGATGGACCGGCGGGGTGGCGATGAAGCTGGCGTTGCCCGATCCCCCGGGGTTGGCGGGATCCGAACCCATGCGCGTCAGGTGGACGGGAGGACGGGCGATCACCGAGCCTTTTCCAAGCAGACCGTTTGCCGCGTCGCCGATGGCGAGGATGTTGACGGGTGGGAGGGAGGCGATGAAACCGAACGGGCGGCTGTTCGGGTCGAGCGGATTCGAGCCGCCGGTGACTTCGGTTTCATCGTTCCAGCCGTCCGAGTCGGTGTCCGCCTTGTTCGGATCCGTTCCCGCGGTGAACTCGTCGGCGTTGTTCAGCTTGTCTCCGTCGGGGTCCTCAAGGCTGTCGCGGATGCCGTTGCCGTTGGTATCGGCGTTGGTGGGATCGGTGCCGATATAGATTTCGGCGGTGTTGATCAGGCCGTCGTTGTCGTAGTCCTCCTGGCCGTCGGGGATGCCGTCGCCGTCGCTGTCCGGCTTGTCGGGATCGAGGCCGAGCAGGGCCTCCACATCATCCGGGACGCCGTCGCCATCGCGGTCGGAAAAGCCGAAGACGCGGACCTTGGCCGTTTTTTCCGAGGCGATCGGGTTTCCCGCGAGGTCGGCCAGCGGAGGACGGACGACGAACTGATACATGCCGGAGGAGAGATCGGCGGGGAAGGTGAGGAATACCGAGTTGGAGGAATCCCGGTAGCTGAGGACGCCACCTGTGGGGGTGATATCGTCGGCGGTGCCGAACAAACCGTCCGGTCCCGCCGCGGTGAGGACGAGCGTTGCGGGGCTGATGGTCGCCTGGTTGAGCGGCTCGCTGAAAACCGCGCCGAAGGTCCGCAGCTTGCCGGTGAGCGATCCATCCGCAGGGAGGAGCTTCACCACCCGCGGTGCGGTGGCGTCCGCGACGAGGTTCACCGTCAGAGTCTCGCTCCACGTCGAGTTGCCTCCGGTGTCCGTTGCCCTGGCGCGGAGGGTGAAGCTGGTTTTCAGCGGCAGCTCGGCGGCCGCCTGGGCTTTCTCGACCAGCGCGGCGGCCTCGTTTGTCGCGCGCAGGTCGCCGCAGCAGGGGGAATTGAGCTTATCAAGCGCGGCGGTGGCGGCGGCCGTCGCAGCGGCCGCCTGGGACCGCAGCGGGGTGGTGAAGCGGTGCTCGAAGGGGAAATTGCCATCGGTGGTGATTCGTTGGCCGTCCACGTAGAATTCCACATCGCGCACCTGGACGTCGTCGATCACCGTCGCGGAAACCCGGCCCAGCTTGCCCTCCTCCGCCTGCAGGGATCCGTTCACCACCGGGAAGCCGGTCTTGATGTCGATGCCGGGCGGCACCCGGAGAGTGTCGTAGGCCTTGTAGTTCACGATGGTCAGCCCGGCGTTGCCGTCGGCGACATAGGCGAGGCCGTTATAAATCGATACAGCCTCGGTTGTCCCCGGTGTGACGAAGGTGGTCAGGAACCGCGTGCCTCTGCCGTCCGCGCCGATGTTGTAGAGGCTGATGTCCGCATCCGCCCCGAACCCGCTCATCGCCGCGACGCCGAGGCCCGAGCCGGTGGGCACCATCTGTTTCCAGCCGAACTGCTGGGTGGAAACCACCTCTTGCACGGCTGGGGCCAGCGGATTGGCAAGGGAGATGATCGTGTAGCCCTGCAGGTTCGGGGCGTAAAGCTGGCCGTTGCCCGGATTCAGGCGGAGACGCCAGCCGCCGCCCGCCGAGCCATTGACCGGCACGCTTTCCGCCAGAGCCATTCCTCCGCCCGCCAGATCGATGGCGAAAACCCTTGAAGCGGTGCGGGCATACAGCACGTCGCCGACGAAGGTGACATCCGTGATGCCTTCGTTCGCCACCTGGATCCGCTCGATCTCCACACCGGCCGCCATGTCCACCGCGACCACCTGGCCCGTGCCGAGACCCGCATAGGCGGTTTTTCCCGCGGTGGTTACACAGGTGGGAGAGCCGCCGAGCGAGAGTTCCTTGATCAGCCGCACGGCGGAAAGGTTGGCGAGGTCGAGCAAATTGAGATTCGCGCCGACCGCCGCCGCGAGCGTGCCATCCAGGGCCACGGCTTCGATCGAACCGTTCAGCCGCACCTGCGCGGTGCGCACCGGGTTCAACGCGGTGGAAACATCGAACAGGCTCACCCCCTCGCTGCCGTCCGCGACGATCGCGATGTTGTTTTGAGCGGCGATGTCCCTGGCCTGGCCGGGGGTGTCGATGGTGGCGAATAGTCCCGTGGAAACCGCGGCACCATCAAGAGGGTTGGAATCTTGCAGAACCTCGGATTTGTCATTCACCCCGTCATGATCGGAATCCGCGTCATGCGGGTTCGTCCCCAACACTTCTTCGGCGATGTCCGGCAATCCATCCGAATCGCTGTCTGTTCCCAACAGGTCGGTCAGAAGCGGTGTTGGCAGGTCAAATGCGGTGCTGACATCCGGTGTGTTGAAATGAACGCGGGAAAATCTGGTCAAATCGAGCGACAGGATGGTGAACCTTATCGCCGCACCGGTTGGCAGTATGGGAAAGCTGGTGCCTTTGTTCAGCGACATTTTCCCCCGACGCACCGAGCCATTTGTCAGATCTTCAATCAGGTAATGAAAAGTCCCGTCGACGGTTGATATCACGGGAAAGTGACGGTTGACCGGGCTTGAGCCAACCTGATTCTCATTGCCGTCGGTGAAGCCGTCGCCATCCGTATCAGGATTGGTCGGGGACAAGCCCAGGGCGACTTCGAGAATATCGTTCAGTCCGTCACCGTCCGTGTCGGTCTGTTTTGTATTTTGTTTGTCAGGACTCAGACCGATCCTCTTTTCATAAGAATCCGCCAGTCCATCTCCATCCTTATCCTCATCAACAATAATGATTTGTCCAAATCCGTATTCCTCGCCGTTTACAACCAAAGGATAAACGATGCGCGGATAGCGGACGAAAGGAGCGGGTGTGGAATGGACCGTCAACCATCCCCCCGCATCAATTGTGTAATAGGTGGAGTCGCGATCTCCGAAGAAATAAGTTCCCGCGGTTTGGGAAGGAAGATCGACAACAGATCCTCCGACGTTTTTCCACGCCTGTAACTGAACGCGCTCGCCAACACGCACGAAACCGGCCGGCACCCTCACCTTGATCTTCGAAAGTTCGTCAATCTGGGGACTGATCGTGGGCAGGAGGGGGACATTGGAGGCTGCGGCCTGGAGAGGGGAGGGGGCGATGGGCGGGGCGATAGCCTCCTTTGCCCTTCGGATCGCATCCTCGCGGGCATCGCGGGCAGCCTTTCCAACTATGTCCGGAGCAATTCCCCAAGAAGGCCCCGGCAGGACTTTATTCAAACAATCGGTGAGGGTCCCATTCAGAAACGCATTATGTTCCTGCCGCCACTGCTGGAAGAGATCGTCCGAATTCGGCTCTTTTGCCAGCATTTCGGCATATTCCTCAAAAGCCGGTACCAGTTCATGATCGACATGCCACTGCCCGAGTATGTTGAAACAATTGAGGTGGACGTATTTGTTGTTGATGTTTTCCCAAAGAGTGCAGCTCCTGATTGATCGGAATCCATCGTTGGCAATGCGATCAATCTGCCATTTCGGGAACGGGACATGCTGGTCAGGCGGCAGATTTTTATACTGCTCACACAGCGTGTCCCGCAAACACAGTAGTTGTTGCCGGAAGTAATTGTTATCGCTATCAGGAGGTTTGATGTCGCAGGGGTCCGGTTTTTCCGGTACGCCGGGAGTATTCGGATTGGGCTGGATTCCCGGCATGGCCCCGTGCCATCCCGGCTGCCGCACCCCCACGCCCACATCCGTGACCAGAAAATTCCCATCCGCGGTCACCGTCATCGGCCCGGAGATTTCCCATCTGCCCTTGTCGTGGTTGTAGCTCCAGAGCGCGCTTTTCTCGCCCGGCTTGAGCTTGATACCGGTGACCGGGTCCGGGAGGTTGGGAAATTTCACCGGCACCGGTTGGTCGAAGTTCGTGCCGCCGTCGGTCTGGATGCTGATGTCGAGGGCGTGGTTCAGGCCCGGCGGGAGCGGTTCGGGAAGGCGGTCCGAGGCCACGGGGGCGAGCCCGACCTTTCCGCCGCGGGTGCCGTCGTCGGCGAAGAGGCTGTTCGGCGGGACGTAGATCTCCACCCCGGCGAGCGCGGGATTCGCGGCGACGGCGGAGGGAGCGAAGGTCACGGTGGTCTCCGCCGAGGCGCTCACGGGTTTCAGCGTGTTCGCCGGGACGAGGGGCAGGTAGATGATGCCGGTGCCCGCAGCGAGATTGTCCGCTTTTCCGGGCAGGGCTTCCCAGGGCTTGTTGATGTAGGGATAATAGCCGCCGTCCGGGAAGTTGCTGACCGGGCAGGTGCGGCCGTCCACCTCGACGAAAAACCGGCCCGCCGGACAAGGCTTGAGGGAGAACGAGCCGTCCGCCGCGGTGTGGGTGAAGAGCGTTTCCGATCCGACGACCCGGACCAGGGCGCCGGCGAGCGGCACATCGGCCCCGCCCGGAGCTTTCTCCGAGGCATACACATGGCCGATGACTCCGGTGCCGGGGACGGGGGTGATGGGGGAGGTGTCGTAGGTGAAAACCACCGCGCCGCCCGCGGTGCCGTCCCCGTCGGGATCGATCTGGCGGCCGAGAAGGTCCCGCAGCCCGGTATCGTTGAAGGTGACGGTGATGCGGGTGCTGGCGGGGACGGGTTCCAGGAAAAACAGCGTGGCCTTGGTGTGGTCTCCGCCGAGCTCGACGCGGGTGAGCAGCTTGCGCCCTCCGCCTTCCGCGTAGAGCGTGCCCGGCGTCTGGGTGTTGGCGTTCCAGGTGGACAGCGTGGCGTTCAGCGCGAGCGGCGTGGTGAAGCGGACGACCACCTCGCGGGTGAGGGAGACATTGCTTTCCCCGGAGAAGGGCGAGCTTTCGCGGATGCTGGAAAGCGGCAGGGTCTTGACCGTGTCCGCCCCGGTGATGGTGTTGATGAGGGAAACCGAATCGTCCTCATTGATGAATCCGTCTCCGGTGACATCCGCGAAGGGCACGAGATCCGCCGCCAGCGGCGAGGTCTGGCGGATGTGGCCGCGCAGCCGGGTGAGATCGTAGACCGTGAGCTGCCCGTCCCCATCGACGTCCCCGAGCTTCGTGGGATTCGCGGCGTGGAGCGCCGGAGCGGACAGCGTGGAAAGGGCCGTGAGCACCCCGGACAACCAGCCCAAGGTACGTCGTTTTCCTGCCAGCGGGGGGATGATGGTTTTCTCCGGCATCAATTTGTCTGACTGTCGGCACGTTAGGGGAATATCTGTTAGGGGCGAGAAAATTCCCTTCTTTTTTCCGAAAAGATATGGTTTCAGAAGATAACGGATGGATTGATCCGCCGCTCTAACAGGTCGTTTGCCCCACCCGATTTTCAACCTCCATGAAACTTCCCCCCGTCCGGACGCTCGTCTTCTCACTGGCAGCCGTGCTGCTGGCTCCCCGCGCCACCGCGGAAAACGCGGTGCTGGCCTGGAACCGCGTGGTGCTGCTCGCCCTCAAGGAGGACGCGACCCCGCCGCTGCTGGTGGCGAGGAGCCTTGCCATCCTGCACCTCGGCATCGACAGGGCGGTGAAGGAAAAGGGCAGCGAGGCGGCGGTGACCGGCGCGGGCTACACGGCGGCGGTGCTGCTGCTGCCCGGGCACCACGCGGTGTTTGAGAACCTGCGGGACGAGGAAATGAAGCAGCTCGCCGGAGACACCGTCATGCCGGACTTCCAGGCGGGCGAGAAGGCCGCGAGGGAGATCATCACCTCCCGCGAGAACGACGGCAGCTCCGAGCATGTTTCCTACGTGCCGAAATTCACCCCCGGAATGTGGCGGCGCACGCCACCCTTCCTCCGTCCCCCGGAACTCGCGCAATGGGCGAAGGAGGTCCAGCCGTTCGTGCTGAAGACCCCCGACCAGTTCCGCTGCCCGCCGCCACCCGCGCTCGCCAGCGCGGACTATGCGACCGCCTACGACGAGGTGAGATCCATCGGCGGGAAAAACTCGGCGGTCAGAACCTCCGAGCAATCCACCATCGCGAAATTCTGGTCGGATTTTTCCTACACCGAAACCCCCTCCGGCCACTGGAACTCCATCGCGCGAACCCTCGTGGAGGAGCGCAAGCTCCCCCTGCGCGAATGCTCCAGGATCTTCGCCGTGCTGAACGTGACCATGGTCGATACCGGGATCGCCTGCTGGGACTCGAAATACCACTACAACGCCTGGCGCCCCGCCACCGCCGTGCAGGGGGCGGCGGACGACGGTAACGACGCGACCGCACCGGAAAGCGGCTGGATGCCGATGCTGAATACTCCCGCCCATCCCGAGTATCCCTCCGGCCACAGCGCCTTCAGCGGAGCCGCCGCCACCGTGCTGGCGGAGATGCTGGGAGGCGACCAGGTGCGGTTCACCGTGCGGGCGGACGCCATGCCCGGCGCGGAGCGGCGTTTCGAAAGCCTGTCCGCCTGTGCGAAGGAATGCGGGGAAAGCCGCGTGTTCTGCGGCATTCATTTCCGCTACGCCTGCGATGCCGGCCTCGAGCTGGGGAAGAAAGTCGGGAACGCGGTGCTGGCATCGATGAAATAGCCCATGCGGAACCACCTCCCGTGATGAGGGCCGCCCTCCCATCCGGGCGTCCGCCGCCCTTGACGGATTTTCATGGTGGGGCGGAGACGCCTGCTCCCTCTCAGGTCTTGGCCGGCGCTCCGGAGGGCGGGGGAGCGGTTAGCGGCGCCGGCGGGAGAGACCCAGAAGGCCGAGGCCGCCCAGCAGTGCCACGGAAGGTTCCGGAACCACGGAGAACGGGCTGCTTCCGCCGTCGTAAATCGTCACATTGTTGAAGGCGATCTGGTTGTCGGACGAGTTTCCCCTGCGGAAGCGCATGTCGTCGCTGGAGATCGAGCCGGGTGCCCAGGTTCTGCTTGGATCGGCGTCGTCAGGGGTTCCCTCGACGCCGGTTCCAAGGGCTGGATTCACCCAGAACTTGACGGTATCGCCATCCGCCCCCGCTCCATTGAGTTCATACTTGACCACCAGCGTGATCGGGGTGCCCGGCACGATCGAGACTCCTGAAGACCTCTCACCATAGAAAGCGACCCCGATGGTGCTCGCCTGCCAGAGCTGGCCGAACACATCGTTGTCCGAGTGTGAGAATCCGCCGTAGCTCTGCGTGGTGTCGAGCGTGCCCGGGTTCGACGGGTTCGTGAAAGTGGTCTGCATCACCACGTAAACATTGCCGGAGGTATAGTTGAATATCTGGCTGCCTCCGCCGAAGACGGTGGTGAATGTTTCGGTACCGTCCGTGGTCTTGGTGTGGCTGCCCAAGGTCGTGACCGCCGCTTGCAGGGAGGATGCGAGGCAGAGTGCGGTAAGGACCGTGGTCATGGTTTTGCTGGATTTTGTCATGGGTATCTGTGGGGTGGCTTTTTGCGGGGCGCGTTCCATCGATCCAAATCGACGACTTTGGTGCCTCGGTGAGGGATGCGACGAATCGAAGGAAATCCCGCCAAAAAAAAATGCGGGCACGCCAAAAAAAGCGGCCCGGAGGGATGAGCCCCGGAAGAAGTGAGGGTTCCAGGGTGGAAGTGGCGCCGGATTCCCAACGGATCAGCCGGGCCCGCCCGATCCGGGTTTTCCCTTGATACCACCGGGGCGGAACGGTGTATTGCCGTTCGTAATGCGGATTTTCTTCGGTTGGATGGCTTGGCTGGCGATCGCACGGATCTGCGCCGCCGGGCAGGCTCTGCCGGAGGTGGGGGCCGCCGGGGAGACGCAGGAGACCACCGTCCTGCGGAGTGCGGCGGAGATCCGCGCGCTGCCTCTGGCGGAGGCGGAACGGAACGGACGGGTGGAGTTGGAGGGGGTGGTGATCTGGCGCAGCGCGAGGCGGAACCATGCCATCATCGTGCATGACGGCAGGATGGCGATCTGGGTTTCCCTGTTGGGAATGGGAGCGCGGTGGGAGAAGGGGCTGGCCCCGGAGCCGCCCGTCTTCGAGCCCGGGACCGTGGTGCTGGTGAAGGGGAGGACAGGACCCGGCGGTTACGCGCCCGTGGTGGTGGCGGAGGATGTGGTGAGGGAGGGGACAGCTCCGTTGCCGGAACCGCTCAGGCCGCCCATCGAGGACCTGCTTTCCGGCAGCATGGACGCGCAGCCGGTCGAGGTGGAGGGGGTGGTGCAGGAAGTGACGGAGGTGAATGACGTGGGGGTGGCCTCGGTGATGATGATGGTGGACGGGCACGTCTGCCGGGTGGACGCGGAGCGTGGCAGGGAGCTGCAGCGGGAGGAACTGATCGACGCGCGGGTCAGGGTGCGCGGGGCGCTGACGCCCTTGTTCAACCTGCGGTCGCAACTGACCGGCCTGAAACTGAGCAGCATGGGCCGTGATGATTTCCACATCGTCACACCCGCGCCGGCGGATCCGTTCCAGTCGGCCAGGGTGGAGCTGGGGAATCTGCGGAAATTCTCACCCGCTTCGAAGCCGTATCACCGCGTGGTGACGGACGGGGTGGTGACCTTCTCGATGCCGAAGCGGTTCTTTTTCCTCCAGAACGGGAAGACCGGAGTCAGGGTGAGCTCCACCGAGGCGGTGGTGGCGGTGGGGGACACGGTGACGGTGGCGGCGTTCGTCGATACCACGCGCACCCTGGCGGCGTTGAACGGGGCGGTGGTCAGGAAAACCGGTCGCGCGGAGGTTCCCGCCGCGGAGATGATGGGGGCGACGGCCATCCTGCGGCCGCAGTTCCGGGATTCCTCCAAGCGGGTGGCTCTGGCGGATTATGACGGGCGGCTTGTGAGCCTGGTGTCCCACATCCAGCGGGTGGAGCGGCTGGACGAACACGGCGGGCTGGGGGTGGTGGCCGAGTCGGACGGCCAGCTCTTCGCCGCCGCCCTGCCGTCCGGCGGCGCGGCGGTGCCGGCGGAGTTGTTGGGAAAACTGGTGCCCGGCGCGGAAGTGAGATTCACCGGCTTGTGCGACCTGACCTTCGCCGAGGAAACGCCCAAGCTCGATCTCATCGACATCACGGGTTTCCGCCTCTGGCTGCGGTCGCCGGGGGACATGGAAGTGCTGCGCTCCCCTCCATGGTGGACACCGGCGCGGCTGAGAGCGGTGCTGGTTACGGTGGGGCTCGTCCTGGCGCTCGTGGCGGCGTCCAATATCGCCCTGCGCCGCCTGTTGCGCCGGCGCACCCGGCGGCTGGAGGAGGTGATGCGCTCGCACCGCGATTCCGAATTGGAATTCCACGCGGCAAAGGAGGAGCGCCAGCGGCTGGCGTCCGACATGCACGACGGCCTGCAGCAGTTGCTCGTGAGCGCGGCGTATCGCATGGAGGCGGCCGCCGCCCACATGGGAGAGGGGCCGGTGGCGGCCAGGGAGCAGCTGACGGCGGCCCTCCGCGCGCTGTCACGCGCGCAGGCGGGCCTGCGCGAATGCCTGTGGGGGCTCAAGGAAGTGGATGACGCCGGGGAGGATGACTTCGCGGCGCTGCTCCGCCACGCCTCGACCACCGTCGAACATTGGCCGAAGGGGCTGGTCACGGTCGAGGTCTCGGGGGAGCCCTTCGGTCTTTCGCGGCAGGTGATGGGCAGCCTGCTCCTGCTCATGCAGGAGGCGGTGGAAAACTCCTGCAAACACGGAAAATCCACCGCCGTGCGGGTGACGCTGCACTATTTTCCCGACCGGCTTGAAATGGCCATCCGCGACAACGGCCGGGGCTTCGATTCCGACCGGGTCCCCGGCACGCGCGAGGGCCATCTGGGGCTGGAGTCGATGCGGCTGCGCATGAAATGGCTGGGCGGCCACCTGAAGCTGACCAGTTCTCCCGGAAATGGCACCCTCATCGTGGGGCATGTGGGGCGGGCCGCCGCCGAGGCGCTGCTGCCCGTCACTCGCAAGAACGGAAGCCGGTCCGCGACGCAGGCTGGAATATGATAGATCCGGCCGGTCCGGCGCGATCTCTATCGATACAGGGAATTTGAAAAATGAGCGTGAAACGCGGAAAAACAACCCCGGCGAGGGATGGACGTGGGGGAGGGAGCCTGCCCTCCTTGGGCATGGACGGAAAAATACGGCTGTTGATCGTGGATGATCATGCGATGGTGAGGGAGGGATTGGAAGCCATGCTTTCCGTGGACACCCGTTTTGAAAGCATTCTGACGGCATCCTCGCGGGAGGAGACCATGGAGATCCTCGCGCGGGCCAGCCCCCATCTGGTGCTGCTGGACCTCCGCATGCCGGGGTTCGACGGGTTCAACGTGTTGGAAACGGTGCTGGGCCGCTGGCCTTCCATGAGGGTGCTGATCCTCTCCGCCGGGGCCACCGGGCCGGAGGTGAGGCTGGCCCGGTCCAAGGGCGCGCGGGGCTACATCTGCAAGTCCGCCGGACGCGCCGCGCTGCTGGAGGCCATCGACACGGTGATCGACGGTCGGACATTCTTCGAGGACGGGGCGGCGCGGGAGGAGGACGATCTCACGTTGTCCGCCCGGGAGCTCGAGGTGCTGCGCCACCTGGGCCGCAGTCTTTCCGCGGACGAGCTGGGGGTCGTCTTCGGCATCAGCAAGCACACCGTGAAGAGCCACCTGAAGGCGATTTTCATGAAACTCGGCGTCGCCGGGCAGGCCGAGGCGGTGACGCGCGGATATGAGATGGGGCTCATCACGGTCGAAAAGGACAGGTGACCGCCGGGACGGTTTCCACCACTCCTCCGGCGGCGCGGGATATCCCTCCCGCGAGGGATGGTGGATGAGCGGGGGATCGCGTTGAATCGGAAGCGATGCGGATCGCCCGTGCCCGGACCGGAAAACCCTCCGGACCGGGCCACGGCTTTCCCACCGGCTCCCATCCACCCCAAGCTCAATTCCAAAAAACCCAATCCATGTCGAAACCATTCCAGAATCCCGGCCCCTCCCACCTCGCCCTCCGGATCGCGGCCCTTTCCACCCTGGCGACCATCGTTCCCGCCGCTGCGGCGACATTCACCTACACGCCCGCATCCGGCACCGGAGACCTTTGGTCCGCAGGCACGGGTTGGGACGCCGCTCCCGCCGGCGGCACCGGCACGCGGCTGACCTTCGCGACCGCCGCTCCCGGCCCGCTCGCCAATGCCAGCACGAACGACCTGCCGGGAGAGTTCTTCCTGAACATCCTCGACCTGTCCGGCACCGGTCCGGCCACGGGCGGAGCCTCCGTCACCGTCAACGCCGTCGATCCGGCCACGGGACTCACGCTGGCGACCGATGTCGCCGCCCCGGTGGTGAATCTCGACGCCCTCGCCGGAGATTCCGGGCTGGCCTATCGGATCAATCCGGTCCTCACCCTGGCCAACGACACCACCTTCACCGGAGCCGGCACCGCCACCTTCAGGTTTTCCGGCGGCATCGCGGGCCCTGGCCGCTCGCTCACCAAGGCAGGCACGAGCCAGATGGCGCTCGGCGGTCCGTCGTCGTTGGAAACGCTGCAGGTCGGATTCAACACCCCGGGCGGGAAAATCACCGCGGAAGCGGGAAGCTCGCTCACCGTCGGGACCGGCACGGGGGTGGCGCGGATCGGCGCGACCAACTCGGCCAACGCCACCGGCGCGCTCGATCTCTCCGCCGCCGCCAGCTTCGCCGCGAACGTGACCGAACTCCAGGTCGGGGTGAATTTCGGTGGATCCGCAGTCACCGCCGAGGGAGCGCTGAACCTCTCGCCGGACAACCTCATCACCGCGACCACCATGGTCGCCATCGGCCGCAGCGGCGGAAATTTCAACACTCCGCTCGCCACCGCCACCACGCCGGACGGGAGTTTCACCTCGATCAACACGCCTCTGCTGACCATCGGCCAGGGCAAGTCCAACGGCTCGTTCACCCTGGGCGCCGGCGCGTCGCTGGATATCAACGGTTTCAATGGCGGGCGCGCGGATCTCCGCGTGGGCCACAACGACCAGAGCGCTTCGGGAAACTGGAGCGGCAGCGCCGATTTTTCACGCGGACTCTTCCGGGGCACCCTCGGGGCGGTTTCCATCGGCCGCAAGACGACCACCTCCACCGGCAGCGCCAGCGGCATCCTGACCCTGGGCGACAACGACCAGCAGAACCTCGCCCTCAGCGCCACCGGCAGCCCGCTGGTCATCGCCCGTTCCGACGCCGGCACCACGGGCACCGCCACCGGCACCCTGACCATCGGACATCTCGGATTTTCCAGTTCCATCACATCGACGAACAACAGCACCGCCATCCTGATCGGCACCGGAGCGGGGTCCGTCCAGCGGGCGGCGGGCACCCTGAACCTCGGTGCGGGATTCCTCACCATCACCACCACCGGAGCCGCCATCGCGGGGGATTCCGCCAACCTGCTGAACACCAGCACCCTGAAATTCAACGGCACCACGCTCATCGCCGGGGCGAGCAGCGGCAACTGGATCCACAGCCTCACCAACGCCCGGATCTCCGACGCAGGCCTGACGATCAACACGAACGGGGCGAACGTTACCGTCCCGCAAAGCCTGTCCCACGATCCCGCCGGTGCTGCCGCGGACGGAGGCCTGATCAAGGAATTCTCCGGCATCCTCACCCTCTCCGGGACCAACACCTACAGCGGCGACACCACGGTCAACGGCGGGATCCTCCACCTCTCGAAGATCGCGGCCCTGCCAGGCTTCGATACTCCGGGCCGGCTCGCCGTCGGGGAGGCCGGGGGCCTCGGCATGAACATCGGCGGCACCGGCGAGTTCACCTTCGCCCAGCTCGAGACCTACCGCACCGACGGCACTTTCACCGGCAACCACCATTCCCTCATCCTCGACATCACGAACGCCGGTGGCGAGCAGACCTACACGAGTGCGCGGACGGACATGGGGTCCTTCATCAAACGCGGCAGCCACAAGCTGACCCTCGGCCACGACGTGGACATGTGGGGTTCGCTCGAGGTCGGTCTCAACCAGAACGCGGGCACCCTCGCCATCGCCGCCGGGAAAGACTTCACCCAGGCGCCGTCCGATTTCACCGGTGTCGGCACGATGACCCTCGGCGTCGCCACCGGCTCGGCCAACTCGCTCGGCACGCTTGATGCCTCGGCCGCGGATGCGTTCAGCATGGAGGTGACGACCCTGCGCATGGGCATCACCACCGGCACGGGCACCGCCGGAGGGAATCTCTCGCTCCCCGCGAACTCCTCCGTCACCGCCCATACGGAAATCCTCATCTCGGACAGCAACAACACCTTCAACAACGTCAACAGCACGCTCACCACCGGAGCGGGCGGCACGGCGACGGTCCGCACGCCACGGCTTCTCGTCGGCCACGGAAAAGGCCGCGGATTCGTCAACGCGGGTGCGGGTTCCACCTTCGACCTCGCCTATCTCGACGGCGCCCGCACCGCGATGGAAGTGGGGAACAATCCCGTCAACGGCGGCAGCGGCCCATGGTCCGGCACCGCGAATTTCTCCACCGCGGTCTTCAAGGGCGGGCTCTCCAGCCTGCTCATCGGGGCCATCAACGCCACCGGCGCGACCTCGTCGGTGACGGGGGTGATGACGCTCTCCAACAATCCGCTCAACCATCTGGACATCGAAGGTCCCGGCACCACCGTCACCCTCGGCAGATACGCCGGAAACACCAGCGGAACCGCGACCGGCACGCTCACGCTCGGCAATCTCGATTCCGCCAGCGCGATCACCAGCACCACCAACGAGACCGCCATCCTCATCGCCACCGGCGGCGCGGCTGGCGCGGCGAAAGCCTCCGGCACGCTCAACCTCAACGGCGGCACCCTGACCATCACCACCACCGGCAGCGCCCTCCGTGGCGACACCGCCAATCCCGACAACGCCAGCACGGTGAATTTCAACGGCATCACCCTCAAGGCCGGTGCCTCCAGCTCCGACTGGATCGGGAACCTCAAGACCGCCAACCTCGCCGCCGGCGGCCTCACGCTCGATACCAACGGCTT
Organism: Luteolibacter yonseiensis; assembly: GCF_016595465.1. Lineage (NCBI taxonomy): Bacteria > Pseudomonadati > Verrucomicrobiota > Verrucomicrobiia > Verrucomicrobiales > Verrucomicrobiaceae > Luteolibacter > Luteolibacter yonseiensis. Next base: position 32,435 of record NZ_JAENIK010000001.1, read on the forward strand.
CGACATCGCGGTCAGCCAGGCGTTCTCCGGCACCGGTCCTTTCACGAAGTCCGGCACCGGAACGCTCGCCTTCCATGACGTGAACTCCTACACCGGCAGCACCACCGTCGCCGCAGGCACGCTCACCCTCATCGATGAAGCGCTCTCCGATACCGCCGCCGTGACCGTGGCCGCCGGAGCCGTTCTCAATCTCGCCTACCCCTCCACCGTCGTCGATACCGTCCAGTCGCTTTCGCTTGGCGGCGAGCCCGCCGGCACCGGCATCTGGGGTGCCGTGGATTCCGGAGCTCCGAACACCAGTCCGCTGATCACCGGCACCGGACGGCTCAACGTCCTTACCGGACCCGCCGGCAACGATCCCTACCCCGCCTGGGCCGCCCAGATCCCGGCGCCCGACGAGCGCGATCGCGCGGACGACCCGGACCACGACGGCTTTTCCAATGGCGTGGAATATCTTTTCGGCACCTCTCCCGTCGCCGCGAACGGCGGCCTGGTCCGGAGCAGCACCGTCGGAAACAACCTCATCGTGCGCTGGAACCAACGGGTGGGCGGAGGGTCCTACCAGCTCCAGCAGAGCGCCACGCTGGCGGAATCTCCCTGGCCCGCCAGTCCGGTGGTGCCCGCGCCCGCCGCCGACCAGAGCGGCGTTCCCGAAAACTACATCCTCCAGGAAGCCAGCGTGCCGATCGACAGTCCGCGCAAGTTCGTCCGCGTCAGCGGTGCGGAAAACTGAGTGCGGGGATCTTGATAGCACCGTCCGCCCGGGCGGTGCTTTTTCCGCCTTGCGCTGTGGGAAATGGCAGGGTTCGGGGCATCCTCCGTCATCAATTCGTTCCACTTCCGGTCCTGACACCTTCCAACCCATGAAATGATGGGGGCTTCAGCGGAGGGGCAAACAATGGGCGCGCGGCATTGTGTTCAAGATTCCGGCTTCCGGCAGGATTGGTCCAGATCTCCATTTTGGGACGCACACGACCATCCTCCGGGGGAGGGAAGACCGAATCCACCGCGCCGTGCCAGAGGTGCTTCTTGCTACGGACGAAGAAACGTATCCGCAGCCCCTCCATGCCTGTCCGCCCGTCCATGTCCTCGGGACCATACTGGCAGGTGATCGACTCCTCATATCCGTTTTCAGGAGCTTCGAACAGGAATGGGTCGCTTGGATCCGCCTTCACGACTCCACAGTCCTCGTTCCATCCGGAAATCCTCACCTCCCAACGGCGCGAATCCGCCGTGCCGATCTCTGAAACGGAAATTTTCACATCCGGTGTGTATTTGAAATCCGGATCGGTCGTGCTCCCATGGTCGTCCATCGACAGATTCTGCGGAGGTCCGCCAACCGGTATCCGCATCTCGGGATTGAAAATCATCAGGGGTTCGGGACGTTGCAATTTCCATAACCTGAATTCCACGGGATTGGCCGGATCCGGTTTGAACTCCGGTTGTTGTCCATCCATCGATTTATACAGATACTCGCGGTAGTTTGTCCCGAATGCGGTGGACAGCTGCTGGTCGTGGGGCAGGACATAACCATCCTTGGTCATTTTCAGGATCTTCAGCACGAAGCCGGACGCCCCTTCCAGCGCGAAGCGGCCGGTGGCGTCGGTGCGTGCCTCGATGACGTCAAATTCACGGAAACCGGCCCCACCCTTGACCGGCTTCACCCGCAACGTGGTCACAGCCGCACGCACGTGCACCCCTTCCAAAGGAACCCCCTGTGAGTCCAGGACCTTTCCCCAGAATCTGACATCCGTATCATAGACCGAAGCCCCGGCATTGTGGTCGTCAAGAGCTCTGGCCGCGAAAAACCTGCCGACCACCGGAAGCCCGCCGGCAAGCCGGGGAACATCCGTCATCACCAGAAGCACAAGCAAGGCCGCGACCGCCAGCAACAACGGGGTAATCATCCATTCGGCAGCTCTCATCTCCTTCAGTTCCTGTGGCTCGGGGTTCCGGCGCGAACCAACTTCATGGACACCACGGAACGTTCATTGCCCTGTCAAGTGTGATCGCCCGGTTGGGAGATTGCCAAATCCACCACTGTCAGGACCTGACCGGCCGGGGCGGGTTGTCATGAAAATCTTGCGGCAACAAAACGCCACCATGCCAGACCCGGATCTAACATGATCCAATTTTGTCACCTTTTCCTGCGACCGGACGAAGAGAGTTCCGTGCTGTAAGGGGCCTTTCGCAAGGAAAGACCATCCGCACATGCACCCCATCCCTACCAAACACCGTCTCACCCTCCTCGTCGTGGCCGCGGCGGCGGGCTTGTCATCACCGGCCCGCGCCCAGGAGCGCTTCCTCCTCGACATCGGTTCGTCCGGCCGGCTCACCACGACTCCGACCACCGCTCCGGTCGCGGGAGTGCACTGGAACAACCTGACCCAGCCGACGGCGGCCGCCTCCACGGTGACCACCCTGGTCAACACCGCGGGTGCGAGCACCTCCGGAACGACCTTCGCGGTGACGGATGCGTTCGCGTTCAGTTCCACGAACGGCCACGCCTCCACCTCCGCGGCCTACCTGCATTCCGCCTCGTCGGATTTCTGGGCGGTGCAGAACAATCCCGGCAAGGACGCGCGCGGCGTGATCCGGATCGGCGGGCTGGATACCACCGGCACCAAGGTCTATGACTTCACGCTCTTCGGATCCTCCAACCGCGCGCTGACGCAGAAGCTCATCGCCGACTACACCGTGAGGGGGTCCACCTCCGAGACGAAGAGCCTCGAGGCGGTGGGAAACATCACCAACACCGTGACCTTCACCGGCATCCAGCCGGACTGGCGGGGCAACATCCACATCACCACGGACGTGAACCCGGCGTCCTACAGCAGCGCGAGCGAGTCCTATGCCGTGCTTGGCGTCGTCGATTTCCAGTCCCGCCTGGAATCCCGCCCGCCGGTGCTTCCCCCGGTTTATTCCGCCATGGGAAACACGCCGAATCCCGCGGCGGAGGCCAATCCGGCCAACCCGAAGGGACTCACCGCCTACGTGCTGGAATCCAAGGACAGCTACACCGGCCGCGTCGGTCTCGGTGAACTGCTGCGCCGCGCCGGCTTCAACGTGAAGCCGCTGCCGCTCGACGCGCCTCCATTCAACACCGCGCCGGGTTCGGATTTCTCGGAAGACGTGGATCTCATCGCCATCGGTTCGTTTTCCTCGGAAGATCCGGACTACCAGGCCTACATGACCCAGTATGGCGACGTCCTGGACGATTATGTGGACCGCGCGGGCCTCCTCATCCAGTTCACCCAGGCGGACCAGACGGAGGACGAGCCTCCCTTCCTGCCGGACACGCAGAACGCCAGCCGCAATGACACGGATTTCTCCAAGGCGCTCATCCTCGAAAAGCAGCACCTCATGATGCAGGGACTGCCGACGGTGGACGGAGGCAACGCCATCGAGCTGACGCTGTGGAACGAGCCGGGCAACACTTATACGGACAACACGCTGTGGGAGTCCTATTTCCAGTTCTTCGGATTCAACGTGATCCTTTCCGGCGACAACCGCGCCCGCACCCCCGGCTTCATGGAAGGTGCCTACGGCCAGGGCCGCTTCTTCCTTTCCGCGATGGCGAATGACAAAATCCTCAACGCCGATACCGGCGAGCCCACCGAGACCCCCTCGCTGCGCGCCTTCAACGACGTTTTCTTCGCGAACCTCTACAACTACGCCGGACTTGTCCGGGACATCGCCACCCCTCCGATCACCATCACGCCGCAGCCCGGCAGCTCCACCATTCCGGAGGGAGCGTGGTCCATCGTGCTGCTGCCGGACACGCAGATCTACTCGCAGAACTATCCCGGCCTGTTCGAGGCGCAGACCGCCTGGATCGCGGACAACATCAAGGACCGCAACATCAAGTTCGTCCTCCACCTCGGTGACATCACCAACGTGAACTCCGTGCCCGAGTGGAAATTCGCCCGCAAGGCGATGGCGAATCTCGACGGCATCATGCCCTACGCCTTCGTCACCGGAAACCACGACTACGGTCCGGGCGGAAACGCCGCCACCCGCGACACCTACCTGAACGACCATTTCAAGGTCAGCCAATACCAGGACTGGCCGACCTTCGGCGGAGTCAAGGACGCCGGGAAAATGGACAACAGCTACCACCTCTTCTCCGCCGGCGGCGTGGACTTCATCGTCCTCGCGCTGGAGTGGGCGGTGCAGGATGCCACGGTCGTCTGGGCCCAGTCCATCCTCGACCAGTATCCCAACCGCACCGCGATCCTGCTGACCCATGCCTACATGAACAACAATGATTTCCGCTACGACCACCTGGACACCAGCCGGCCGCAGACCTATAACCCGCACGACTACTCCACGCCCGGCCTCAAGAACGACGGCCAGCAGCTCTGGGACAAGCTGGTGAAGAAGAACAACTTCGCCTTCACCTTCAACGGCCACGTCCTCGGCGACGGCACCGGCTTCCGCATCGACAACAACGAGGCGGGCAAACCCGTCGCCCAGATGCTGGCCAACTACCAGATGCGGAACCTCGGCGGGGAATCCTACCTCCGCGTGCTGGAGTTCCAGCCGGATGGCAAGACCGTGAAGGTTACCACCCACTCGCCGGTCTATAACAACTACCTCACCGCCGCCGACCAGGACTTCCAGTTCGAGGTGCCGCTCGGCGCCGCGGACAGCGACAACGACGGGATCCTCGATTACTACGACGATGACTTCGATGACGACAACGACGGCCTGAACAACTACCAGGAACACTCGGTCTACGGCACCTCCAGCAAGTCCGCCGACACCGACCGGGACGGCATCTCCGACGCGAAGGAAATCGCGGCGGGGACCAATCCCTCGCGCAACGACAAGACCGAGTTCGACGCCGTGAAAAACAACCGCGCGGACCTGGACCTCTTCACCCGCGGAGACCTGATGGACGTCCGCCCCTCGCCGATGCTTATCGAAGTCACGGAAGGGGAGGCGAAGCTGGACTTCCAACTGGAGCAATCCTCCGACCTGCTCGAATGGAATCCGGCAGGGGAGAAGCTGGAGTGGAACCTGCCCGTGGAAGAAGGCACCCGCCTCTTCCGCCTCCAGATGGCTCCCACCGAATGATGCCTCAGGCCGCCATGCGGATTGTCAGAACCTACCCCCCCAGGATCTGTCAGTCCGCTGCGTTGTCCTGAGTTCACGCTTCAGCGGACCGCTCCAGCGTGCTCTTCCGAACGGCAATCCGGTTTTGACGTGAGAACAGAGGGCTGTATGTGAACGGATTCTCGTGAAAAGGCCGGAGTCTCGTGAAAGAGCAAACTGAAGTTTGAACTCCGGACAATGTCGCGGCGGATCTTCGTCATATTGTTCCACCAAGCTCTTTTGGTGATTTGTATTTATGCATTTCCGATGCCCGAGGAGCCGCCTGATTCCGTGATGTCTCACGCCGCCTCTTCCAGCCTTCATCTCGGAAGGGCAAGTTCCAGTGCCACCCGCCATCCGGTTCATACGTAGATCGCGCGAACGTCACGCATAACCGCTTGCCTTTCCGCGCGGGGACGGCTTGTTAGTGCTTCAATCAGGCGCTTCCTCACCTTTCGGATGAAAAAATCATATCTGCTCTCCCTATCCGCCGTCGCTCTCGCCTGTTTCTCAGGTGGATGGATCAGTCCCGCCGCGGGTTCTCCCGAGGTTTCCAGCCTCGCTCAAGCCTCGAACAGTGGTGCCGCGTCATTCACCCTTTCACCCATCGCGGGGCGACAGATCAGGAACGCGCCGATCCCCGTCACCATCATCGCGCGCGACAGCCAGGGGGCGGTCATCCCGGACTATACGGGCGCGCCGTCCTTCACCGCGGCGGGTCCTTCGGGACCCATCGAGGTTTTCACCCCCACGGCCGGGGGATTCGTGGCCGGGGTTTACACGGGGAATGTGACCATCGGCCAATACGCGGAGGGCGTGGTCCTGACCGCGAGCGCGGACGGCATGTCGGTGGCGAGCAACGCCTTCGATGTGGCCCGTGGTCCGATGAACCGCCTGACCTGGGCACAGGTCGCCTCGCCGCAGACCGTGGATACTCCTTTCAGCGTCAGGCTGCGGGCGGAGGACGCGGGGGGGAATCTGGTGGAGGATTTCGCGGAAGACGTCTCGCTCGCGGCGCTTTCCCTTTCCCCCGGCGCACCGACGGGGACGGGCACGCGGATCAACCGGGACCTGGACTCACACTACTCACAATCGCGCTTCCAGTGCGTTTACACTCCTGCCGAAGTCGGCGGGACCGGTCCGCTGACCGCGCTCGCCATGGAAATCGGCGAACTGCCGGAACTCCCGTATGAAGAGTTCACGATCCGGGTGAAGCACACCTCGAGAGCCAATTACGATGCGCCCCATCCCGGCTGGGAGACCGATGGCTGGACCGTGGTGTATCGTGGATCCGTGCGGATCGAGGCCACGGGCTGGCACACCTTCCCATTCACCGTTCCGTTCGACTACGACGGCACCAGCAACCTGATGGTGGATTTCAGCTTCAACGGCGAGGGCTGGGGCTATGCGGGGGGGTATCTGGCGAGCGTGACGTCCGACAGCCGCAAGATCGACTATCAGACGCTCTCCGGTGACTCACCGCTGACCTGGTCCGGCGAAAGCGATTACTTCTCCACCTCGAACGAACTCCCGAATCTCCGTTTCACCTCTTACAACGCTCTTTCGCCCATCCGCCCCGCCACGACCGGCGCGTTCTCGGGTGGTGTGTGGAATGGCGTCGTCTCCGTTCCCTTCACGGCGGGCGGCGTGAAACTCTTCGCTTCCGATGGCGCGGAACACCGCGGCGCGAGCGACGGATTCGCCGTGGAGGCTGCGAAACCAGTGATCCGTCCTGGAACCATCACGGAAACGTTCGAGAAACTGCCGCTGGAGAATGCCTGGAAATTCACCGGCACCGGCACCCATCGGACCGAGGTCAGCACCTACTACAAGGCGCACGGTGGCACACGCCACCTGCTCATGGATTCCGGAACCTACGGCTATTCCCGCAACGAAGCGACCTGGACGGTGGATCTCAGGGGACTGAGCGGCGTCACCCTCAAGTTCTGGGCGAAGCGGGGTTATGAAGAGTACTACTATCAAACCACCCCCTCGCCGCCGAGTCCCTTCACCGACGGAGCGGATTTCAATGGCGTCGCCATCAGCACGAACGGAACCAAGTGGTATGAGGTGCAGTCGTTCCGCGAGATCGAACGGGACTGGACACAGTTCTCGGTGGATTTGGACAGCGCCATCGCCTCTCTCGGTCTCACTTACAATACCAGCTTCAGAATCCGTTTCAACCACTACGAACGGGGCCCGATGGACGGCAACGGTCTCTTGGTGGACGACATCGAGATCACTTCCAAACAATCCCCTTACTTGCTGAAAGTCAGCGGGCCCGGGCAGGTCCGCGAGGGCGATGGACCCGCCCGTTTCGCGGTGACGCTTCCTTCCGCCGTGGCGACGGATACGGTGGTCAACCTCGTCAGTTCCGCCCCCGCCAAGGCCACCGTTCCCGGTCAGGTCACGGTGCCCGCGGGCCGGCTGAGCGCCTCTTTCATGGTACAGCCTGCCGACGATTCATTGGCGGACGGTCCGAAAACCATCGAGATCATCGCCACGAATCCTCTTCTTTCCGGCACCGCCCATCCTCTGGTGGTGCTCGACAATGACGGGGGCGGCCTGGCGTTCACCGTTCCCTCCACGGCCACCACAGAAGGTGCGGATCCCCTCCAAGGCACCGTGAGCATCGCCGAACCGGCCGTCTCGCCCACCACTTTCATCGTTACCAGCGGCAACACGAAGGAAATCACCGTGCCCGCCACCGTCACCATCCCGCTGGGCGCCACCTCCGCCCCGCTGCCGGTCACCATCGTGGATGACAGCCGGTTGGACGGCCTCCAATCCACCACCGTGACCGTCGCCGAACCGGGAGGCGGTCTCTCGAAAAGCGTCACCATCCATGTGGCCGACAACGAGACGCTGGATCTGCAACTGGTTCCCTCCACCACGCCGGCACCGTCCTCGGTGAACGAAAGCGGCGGCGGCATCAGTTTCGTCGCCAGCCTGCCGGGCGGCGTCACCACCGCCAGCACGCTGACCTTCAGCTCCTCCTCACCCGCGAAAATCATCCCGCCCGCGCCGAACATCATCCCCGCGGGAAACATCTCCTCGACCGCGACCTTCACCCTCGTGGATGACCAGGTTTCCCAAGCCTCCGAGCCTGTCACGCTCACCGTCAGCTCGCCCGGCTTCAACAGCGCCTCCTACGTCCTCACCTTCCTCGACAACGATCCGCACCATTTCACCATCTCTCCCATCGCCAGCCCGCAGGTCCTCGGTGCGCCGATCGCCGTCACGGTGACGGCATGCGATCCGTCCGGCGGGCCCGTGGCGGGCTTCCTGGGGCCCGTCACGCTCGGTGCGGGCGGCCGTTCGATCATTCCGACCTCGCTCGCCACCTTTGCCGGCGGCGTCCACAACGGAACCCTCCGGATCAACGAGGCGGCCGACGATGTCGTGCTCACCGTCGCGGACTCACAAGGGCACACCGGAACCAGCAATCCCTTCGATGTCGGGCCCGGTGCCTTCCAGCGGCTTGCCTGGGCACCCATGCCGTCCACCCGTCCACCTGCCAGCAATATCCCGGTGGCCCTGAAAGCCGTGGATGCGGGCGGAAATGTCGATCCATCCGTGAACGGGCCCGTCACCCTGCGGGCGCTGACACCCGTGCCCGCCTTCACCGTCGGTGAGGGGGAGGGCAGCACCTGGTACTTCCTTTTCACCTTTTACGAGCGCTGCCGTTCCCAGGTGATCTACCTCGCGGACGAAATCGGCGGAAAGCGCACCCTCGGCGGCATCGCGCTGAATGTGAAATCCGGCGCGGACGGTCAGAAGCTCACCAATTTCACCATCCGTCTCAAGACGACCACCCGCGGGCAGATGGACCCCTCCGCCGGCTGGGATGGAGACGGCTGGACGGTGGTCCACAAATCCACCCCGATCCTGTCCGGAAACGGATGGGTCACCCTGCTCTTCGATGTGCCGTTTGAATACGACGGTCAGGAAAACCTGCTGGTGGACTACAGCTACAACAGCCCCTCCGACTTCTCGCTGGTGGACTGGACCGCGGATTATCACGACGGCGAAAACCGGGTCCTCTACGGCTACTCGAGTTCCTCCACGGATCCTCTCTCCTGGTCGGGTCCCGGCAATACGGGCTATACTTCCTCCTACCTGCCGCAGACCCGCTTCCTCACCTTGCAGCCTGTCGCGGCCAATCTTCCCGCCTCGTCGGAAATCAGCGGCGGCACGTGGAACGGTCTGGTGTCATTCACGGGAAACATCGACCGGGTATTCCTTGAAGCCGTCGATTCCTCAGGGCACTACGCCTTCAGCGACGCCCTGCGCATCGGTGCGCCCGCCCTCCCGGCCAAGACATCCCTCCCGTTCAGCGACGGGTTTGAAACCGGCACGCTCTCCAGCGCGTGGGAGACTTCCGCCACCGGAAGAGGAAGTGTCCGGGTGGCCTCCACCGACACCCCGCACACCGGGACCGGGCATGCCGTGTCCGACACTACTTACGATGACGCCCGTACTGAACTGACGCTGCCGCTCGACCTCACCGGCCATACCGGCGTGGTCCTGGATTTCTGGGCGAAACGTTTCGACAGCACCGACGATGGTCCGCCCTCGGCCCCCTTCACCGAGGGTGCTGACTTCGACGGCGTGGCCATGAGCGCCGACGGAAACCACTGGTATGAAATCCAGCCCCTGCGCGGCATGACGGCCAAGACATGGACACGGTTCACCGTCGATCTCGACGCCGCCGCCGCCGCACACGGTCTTGTCTACACCTCGGATTTCCGCATCCGCTTCAACCAGTTCGGCGACAGCAGCGCGCCGTATGACGGCCTGGCGATCGACGATGTTTCCGTCACGGGAAATGCTCCGGGCCGCCTGACGCTCGGACTGCCCGACTGGATGGGGGAAAACTCCGGCATCGAGGAGGGGTCGGTCCAACTGCCTTCCGCGGTCGCGACGGACACCGTGGTGGAACTCGCATCCTCCAGCCCTCTCGCGCTGACGGTCCCTTCCAGCGTCATCATTCCGGCGGGGGAGACCGGCGTCACGTTCAACGTCACGGCGGTGAACAACTCCACCCTCAACGGCCCGCTCCGCGTCAATGTGACAGGAACCGCCGTCAACCTGGCACCCGCCACCGCGGCGGTGGAACTGCGCGATGACGAGAGCGGCACGCCCGCCCTGTCCGCGCCGGACGCCGTCTATGAAAATGAAAATTCCGGATCAGCCACCCTCACGATTTCCACCCCGGCCACCGGAGCCCTCGTCTTTTCCCTCACTTCCAGCCTGCCCGCCACCGTGCAGGTCCCCGCCACCGTGCGGATCCCGTCCGGCCAGACCTCGGTGAGCTTCCCGCTGAATGTCGTGCCTGACTACAAATTCACCGGTCCCCGGGAGGCTCTCCTCTCCGCCAGCCTCGACGGCTGGCCCACAGCGACCGCCCCCGTCACCGTGCTCGACGAACAAAGCCGTCCCTTCAACTGGTCGCCGTCCTCCACCGACTTCGCCGTCGAAGGCGATACAAGGGATGTCCGGATCATTGCTCATGGCATCGTGAGCGAAGATCTGGTCCTCACGCTCAGCTCGTCGGACACCTCCCGGCTCACCCTCCCCGCCACCGCCACCATTCCCGCCGGGACCCAGATGGTGTCCGTTCCCATCACCGGAGTGGACAACAACGCGGTCGAAGGGGACCGGACCGTCACCATCACCGCCAGCACGGGTGGACACCTGATCGACACCCGCGACCTGCAGGTGCGTGACAACGACGCGCACCGCTTCACCTTCGATCCCGTCCATCCCCGTCAGTTCAGCGGCCAGGCGTTTCCCGTCAGCGTCTCGGCATATGACCTCGAGGACAGGCTGATTTCCAACTACTGGGAAACCTTGCCCATCACCGCTACCGGCGACTCCGGAACCCTCGGCATCAGCCCCGCCACGCTCTCCTTCAGCGGCGGGGTGGCTGTCGCCAACATGACCATCAACACCGTTTCGGAAAACGTCCGGTTGCGGGTTTCCCCGGACGCGGTCCCTTCCGCCACCAGCGGAGCCTTCAGCGTCATGGCCACCGGACCGGCCAAATACAACTGGAGCACCATCAGCGCGACGAAGACCGCCGGGACGCCCTTCACCGCCACCATCACCGCACGCGACGCGGGCAACAATCTCATGTCCGGACATACGGGCTTCGTGGCGCTTTCGACCTTTGTGGCCGAGCGTGTCATCGGCCAGGGGACAAACTATTCCGAACAATTCCCGTTGAGCGGCAACTATCCGAACGCGAGAACCCAGTCGATCTACCTCCCCGGCGAGGTTGGCCCCGCCAACACCCTTTCCTCGCTTTCCTTCTACGTCGCTGTCAATCCCCCGGGATACCCCGCCTCCCCGCCCGTGACGGCCGCCTGGACGATCCGGATGAAACATACCACCCTGGCGAGCCACACCGCCCGCACCTGGGACAACAGCGGCTGGACCACCGTTTTCTCCGGGAACCAAACCCTCCCTGAGAGCGGCTGGGCGACATTCCATTTCAGCACCCCCTTCGCCTACAACGGCACCAGCAACCTGCTGGTGGAGTTCATCCACGCCGGTGCCAACTCCAGTTATCGCAAGGTGGTCCGGAACTACCCCGCCACCGTCAACCGCACCCTTTTCGGGATCAGCTCCTCCGGCGGCAGCCCGGTGAATTGGTCGGGCTCCAATCCGTCGGCATATCCGGTCAACGCGATGCCCCAGATCAAACTGAATTCCGGTATCGCCGGCGGGCCCGTCGCCCCTTCCACCGTCCTGCTCACCAATGGTGTCTGGACCGGGTCGTTGAGCATCGGGAAGGTTACCCCGTCCTTCTCCATCGTCGCCACGGATCTCAACGGGATGACCGGGAAGAGCAACAACTTCTCCGTGGTTTCCTCCCCTGACAGCGATGGCGACGGTCTGCCGAATTTCTGGGAAACGGCCAACGGCCTCGCCTCCAACGACGCGGCCGCCCACGCCGGTGCCATGGGCGATCTCGACGGCGACGGAGTGCCGAATCTGCTGGAGTATGCCTTCAACCTCGACCCGAGTGCCGCCGGCACCACCGGCCTGCCCTCTTCCGTGACCATGGCCAACCCGGTCGATGGCGGGGATTACCTCGAGTTCACCTACCGCCGCCGCCTTGGCGCGGCGGGCGTCAGCTACATCATCGAGACCTCCGCCGATTGCAAGACATGGTCGGCGGCCGCCACCCAATACGAAACCGCCGCCGGTCCCTTGCCCACGGGAGATGGTGTCACGGAAACCGTCACCGTCCGCATCCTGCCGAAAATCACCGCCACCGCCGTGAGGTTCGCCCGCCTGCGGGTGGCCGCGCCCTGACGATGTGTCCGCCCTGACAACGGCGGGAACCGACCCGCGGTTGTCCCACGCTCTCTTTGGCATCTTGAATCCCGGGCCACCATTCCGTGGGATGTGACCGGTCCGAGGGCTTTGCCTAGGGTCCGGCACCTTCCCGAAACGCTTCATTGCGGGTGAAGCGGGAGGGGCGGCAACTCCTCCGTCTGATAGATATCAAAACACAGGCCGCCCGGGGTTTCCGGGCGGCTTCCTTCATGACATGCGGCGTGGAGCCAAAACCCGCCGCAGGAGAGACGACGCGGTTGCCGCCGCCAGCGCCTCATGCCGCGGCTCCTCCGCAGGGTGTGTCAGTTCCCGGTCATGGTGACCGAGTCAGTCGTTGGCGCTGTCGCGGGATCCGGCTTCTGCGGGGGATTTCCGGCCACGCCGCCTTCCGCGGTTCCGGTCCCTCCGTTTTGCGACACGGGCTCTTTGACGGGGATGGGCACCTTCGGTGCCGAACCGGCGGCCTGTTTCGTCAGAGAACTCCGGAAGATCCCGTGCAGAAGATCCGTCGTCGGCTTGTTGAAGATTCCGCCCTGGAGACGGTCGCCGCTGTGGCCGGAGAGAACGGTGGTCGGAACCTGGAAGACCCAATAGGCCTTGCTGTCCAACACATGGTCCACGTCAGGCTGGTGATGCGTGTCCAGGAGATTGAGCTTCCATTGCTCGGTCTCTCCCTCGGACCCGGTGGCGAGGGGGTAGACCTCTTCCGTACGGACGATGGCGGCTTTCCTGGTTTCGGTACCATTCTCCAGCACGTGGGTGAATTGTCTCGGATCGTTGGTCACGGTGTCCGCCAGATAACTGGACTGTTTGTCTCGGGTGCTCTCATAATAGCGGGTTTTCGTGCGCAGGCCGAGCCAGTAGCCGGCCGTCCACGCCTGGCCGTTGGCACCGTCATCTTTGGCACCCACCGCCACGACCAGGGGATAGTCCTTGTTCCAGCCGCTCAGCCCTCGTTTGATCACGCGGGCGTTCAGGGATTCGGAGGCGGGGTTGACCAACACCACCAGATTCGCCAGCGGCCGGTAGTTCTCCCAGTTTCCGGACTGGGCGGCCATTCCCATGCCGACCGTCCGCTCGAGAATACGGCCACCGAACGAATGCCCCATCATCACGGACTTCCCTTGTGCTTTCCAAGCGGTGGTGGAGATCTTGCTCAACGTCTGGCTCAGGCGGATGTTCGACATGCGGTCGGTGGCCTGCTTCCGGTCCCAGAAGGAAAAGACGGCGGGAATCGTGGAAACGAACCCCAGCTTTTCGTCGATGGAGGCACCCCGCCAGCCGATATAGACGCCGCGTACGGAGAAGGCGAGTCCCTGTTTGTCCAGGTCTGCGACGAACTTGTGGAATTGAATCAGGTCGGAGTCGTCTTCGCGGGGGTCGTGCCGCCAACCATGGATGAAGGTGATCACCAGCGGTGGTTTTGGCGTGTTCCGCAGCATCTTCGTCGCCTGGTCCACCTGGTGCGCGTCCCAAAGGTCGCCCTGCTCGTCGAATTCGACGGCGGCGATCAGGTTGGTCGTGGCGGCTTTTCCGCCGTCCGGCGTGCTGACTTTGACATTGGGCCAGTTGGCCTGATGCTGTTGGTGCGGGGCACACGAAAACGTGACTGCGGCGAGAAGCACGGGGAGACTCCGGAGAATGCTGTGGTGTGATCGGCTGGTCATGGTTTTTTTCGGATGATGGGGTGGGGAAAAGGCGGTGTGAATTCAGGGGGAGGGCTGTCGATCCGTCTGGCGGATCTGCCCTCCGAGGGTCATGGCTTGTTTTTTGTCAGTGGCTTGAGACGGAGCTCTTCGAAGAGCGCCTTCCGGAACGCCTCGCGGTCGCCGGGATCCGCCGCACCGGTCACGGTCGAGTGTCCGCAGGTTTCGACGCTGATTTTTTCGTAACCGGGATGACGCGCAATGGCCACCGGCAGTCCCCGATGCGGTCCATCTGGAATGCCGATGCGCAGCCGGTGTTGCCGGGGTTCTTTCAAAGCCATGGTCCGCTCGGCCAGACGGGCGGTGCGCTCGATGATGGCGACAGGGTCCTCGAGATAGTTGATGGAGATCAGTTTCTTTTTCGAATCGCTGTCCAGCGCGGCGATCGCCGCGCTCACGTCCGCCTCCGGGATGCCCAGCGCTTTCTTCCGTGAGGGGGTCCAGGGGAGCATGGGGACCGCAGGCTGGCAGACCACCACTGTTTCCACCTGCGGCAGGGCGAGCAGGCCCAGCGCCTGGCCTCCTGTCATGCAATTCCCGATGACCGTGAGTTTTTCATGCGGATTCTCCGCCTGCACCTTGATGGCGAGCTCGCGGATGTGGTTCCGGACCGGGCCACCCTGTTTGCTGTATAAAGACCAATCAGGGGAGAAAACGACGAATGGCCAGAGCGTGGCGGGGAGATCAGACCCATAGCTGCCATAGAAGCGGGGCACGTAGACCTTGCAGCCGGCCTGTTCCAGTTCCAATGCGAGGTCCAGGGCTCCCGGACTCTGGCCGTTCAGTTCATGCAGGAGAAGTATGGGACGGGTGCCGGTGCGGGTGACATTCACCGGCCAGGATTTTCCACAGGTGGTGATGCTTCTCTCCGGTTGGAAGCGTTCGGGCAGCGGAGGTTTTTCCTTTTGCGGTCTTTTCAGGCAGGCGCAGCTGGAAAAGCAGACGGTGATGGCGAGCGACAGGCAGAAGGGGAGGATCCGGTGCATCAGAGCGTGGAGCGGCTTTGTTGACCTGCTTCTGTTAGTGGAATAAGACGCTGGCACAAGCTTTTTCTGAAAAGCGAAGGATGTATCTGTTACGACAATGAGGATCGATATTCAACCCATACTAACAACATATGGGTCGTTTGTTAGATCGTTCCGGATGGATATCCATGCGATGGAGTTTCATACATCTCCGGATTCCGTCACATCCGGGGCGGCCCCGGACCAACGCGACGATGGTCGGGAAGATGGCGGGGAAACCGCCGGGCGTTTTCATCACAGTTCCTTCTGCTTGCGGAACACGGTGGCCTGGCGTCTGGAGATGCTGATTTCCGTGCCTCCGGCGAGGATCAGCCGCATGCCGCCGCTGTAGGATTCGCCCACCTCCACCACCGACTTGAGGTTGACGATCTGGGACCGGCTGACGCGGAAGAAAAGGGACTTCGGCAGGCGGCGTTCCAGCGATTGGAGGGAGCGGTTCAACAGGACCTTGTGGCCGTCGAAGTGGACGTGGGTGTAGTTGCCGTCGGCGGTCAGCAGCCAGATGGAGCGGACGGGGGCGAGCCACGAGCGGGATTCGTTTTTCAACAGCACCCGGTCGCTTTCGAGCAGGGGTTCCTCGGGAGGGGCTTCCGCCGGGAGGGCGGTTCCTGCCTTGGGGGCGAGGCGTAGCAGTGCCTGGGACAGGCGGGCCGGGTCCACGGGTTTCAGCAGGTAGTCGATGGCGTTCACCTCGAAGGCCCGCAGCGCGTGGGCGTCGTATGCCGTGCAGAAGATGATCCGGGGAACGGGAAGCGGGATGGAGTCCAGCAGTTCGAAGCCGTTGGTCCCGGGCATCTGGATGTCCAGGAACAACAGGTCCGGGCCGAGCTCCGCGATCAGGTCGAGGGCGGTCCCGGCGTTTTCCGCCTCGCCCACCACTTCGATTTGCGGGTGGCTTTTCAGCAGCCGCCGCATTTCCAACCGGGCGACCGGTTCGTCGTCGATGACAAGGGCTCTCATGAAAGGGGGATGGGTTCGGACGGTTGTTGCGGAATGTCCGCCCGCACGGTCACCACGCCGTCCGCTTCGGAGATGGAGAGCGAGGCGTTGCCCGGATAGAGCAGCGCCAGCCGCTCGCGCGTGTGGATCAGTCCGAGGCCGTTTTTGTCGGGCAGGTCCCAGCCCGCGGCGAGGTTGCCGGAGTTCCGCACCGTGATCTTCAGCGTGCCGCCGTCCATGCGGAGGGAGTAGTGGACGAAGCCGGGGCCGGGATGGGTCCCCACGCCGTGTTTCACCGCGTTTTCCACCAGCGTCTGCAGGAGCAGCGGGGGAATGCAGGCGGTCGCCGCCGCGGGATCCGCCTCGCTGGTGAGGGTGAGGCGGGAGCCGTGGCGGGCGCTCTCCAGCATGAGATGCGCGTATACGGTCTCCAGCTCCTCGCCCAGCGGGACCAGCCGCTTGCGGGTGCTGGAAAGGGAGGCCCGCAGCACGTGTGCCAGGTGGGTCACCGCATCCCGCGCTCCCGCCGGATTCTCCTCGATGAGGCCGCGCACGGTGTTGAGGCAGTTGAAAAGGAAATGCGGATTCATCTGGGTGGCGATGACATCCAGCCGCGAGTCCTTGATCGCCGCCTCCTGGCGGAGCTGCATCAGCTCCATCCGCGCGAGGCGGGTGAACGCCTGCAGCGAATAGTAGATCACCATCCACGTGCAGATGACGAAGAATCCCGGCACCGAGCCATCCCCGAGGGAATACTCGAATCCGCCGTCCTGGATGTCGTTTTTCAACCACCACCGGTTGGAAACGCAGGTGATGGTCTTGACGATGACATATCCGCAGCCGGAAAGAAGAAGGCACGAGGCCAGCGCATACTGGACCAACCTCCTCAGAGGGAGATCCGCCCACGACAGGCGGGTGGAGACGCGGTGCTGCACGTGGGTCAGGAACAATCCCGTCAGCGGCAGCACCACGTTTCCCAACCAGAGGCTGGGTTTGATGATCTCCAGCTTGTTGAGAATGATCATCCGGGTTGTCGGATCGAACTCATTCATGATGGTGGTCGGCGGATCGGTCAGGATCGCGATGCTCATCAGCCCGGCGACCAACAGCCAGAACCCGGCTTGGAGGGCGGCGTATTGGGGCCCTCCCAGCAGGGGAACATAGGGGGAGGTGGCGGTGGACGTCGCGTTCATGGCGGGCAGGATTTAAATCCTTCAGATCCCCCGCGACCGCGAGAGAAATCGTGCCAACGGTCCGGACGCAGGATGAACGGTCCTGGAGAGCGCGGTGCCGGCGCTTCGCTCTGTCGCCGCACTCCATCAATCCTCCGCGTCCTCCGCAACTCCGCGTTTCGATTTCCTCCATCATCTTGGTTTGTGTCTCATTGCGACCTTCGCGATGAAATCCCAATCCCCGGTCTTCTTTCCTTCACGCATTCCCGTCTCTCCAAACGGCCCGGCGCATGCGGATCTTCACCTCATCCACCAGCTCGAACAACACGGGCACCACCAGCAGGCTCAGCGCGGTGGAGGTCACCAGCCCGCCGATGACGGCCACGGCCATCGGCGCGCGGAATTCGGCGGACCCTTGCAGGCCGAGGGCCATGGGGGCCATCCCCGCGACCATGGCGATGGTGGTCATCACGATCGGCTGCGCCCGCTTGTGGCAGGCGTCCAGGATGGCTTCCGTCCGGCCCAGCCCGTGCTCCCGGCGGGACATGATGGCGTACTCGACGAGCAGGATGGAATTCTTGGTGACGATCCCCATCAGCATCACCAGCCCGATGAGCGAGGGCATCGACATGCTGTGGCCGGTGAGCGCCAGCGCGCCGAAGGCCCCGCCGAGCGAAAGCGGAAGCGCCGCGAGGATGGTCAGCGGCTGCATGAAATCATGGAACAACAGGACCAGCACCGCGAACACGCAGAGCACTCCGGCGGCCATCGCCAGACCGAAGCTTTCGAACAACTCGCTCATCTGCTCCGCGTCTCCCGATTCGATGCGCCGGACGTCCGGCGGCAGTTGCTTCAACGAGGGCAGCGTGTCGACCTGCTCCAGCACGTCGCCCGTCGGCCTGCCCTGCAGTTCGATGTCGATGGTGATGTTCCGGCTGCGGTCGAAGCGGTCGATCTGCGCCGGTCCGCCCTCGATGGCGATGGTGGCGACATTTCCGAGCGGCACCGCGCCGTTTTTCCCCGCGACGCGCAGGTGCCGCAGCGTGGCGAGGTCCCGCCTTTCCCCGGGGGAGAACTGTGTCCGGATGTATAGCTGGCGGTTCGGCAGGTCCAGGCGGGGGAGGTTCTGGTCGTAGTCTCCGGTGGTGGCGATGCGGACCGCCTCGCCCAGCGCCTCCGCGCTCACGCCGAGCTCGGCCGCGAGAGCGAAATCCGGGCGGATGATCACCTCCGGCCGCAGCAGGCTGGCGGAGGATGTGATGTTCCCGAGGTCCGGCAGGGTCCGCAGCTCCGCCATCACGCGGCGGGCGGTTTCCGCCAGCGAATGCTGGTCGTCGCCCGCGAGCACCAGCGATACCTTCTCGCCCGAGCCGCCGCCGCCCACGGCGAAACGGGCACCCGCTATTTCACGGAAGCGTCCGCGCAATTCCGTCTCGATCTCCTGCTGCGTTCTGTCGCGTTTGTCCGGAGCCACCAAGGCCGCGTTCAGGGTCGCCTTGCGGACCTCGCCCGCGCTGCCGGACTCCCCCATGCCACCGGAGCTCCCGGCCCCGATCACCGTGTGGACGTTCCGCACCCCGGCTTGTTCGGAAATGATCTTCCGCGCCTGCTCCGCGAGCCACGCCGTGTGCCCGATTCCGCTCCCCGGCGGTGCCTCCACCGTGACGGAAATCTGCGACTGGTCCTCCGCGCCCATGAACGTCGTGGACAGCAGGCCGGACAACCCGACCGATCCCGCCAGGAAAACTCCGGTGGCGATCATGACCTTCACCGGGTGGCCCAGGCACCAGCGGACCATCCCCATGTAGGTCTTCGTGATCCGCCCGTCCTTTTCCACCGCCGTCTGCGGCTTCATCAGGTAGGCGGCCATCATCGGCGTGAGCAGCCGGGCGACCAGCAGGGAGAACAGCACCGCGATCGCCGCCGTCCAGCCGAACTGCACGAAGAACATGCCGGGAATCCCGCCCATGAACGCCGTGGGCAGGAACACCGCCACCAGCGTCAGCGAGGTGGCCACCACCGCCAGGCCGATCTCGCTCGCCGCCTCCAGCGCGGCATCCATGGCGCTCTTGCCGTCCCGCAGGTGGCGCATGATGTTCTCCACCTCCACGATCGCATCGTCCACCAGCACCCCCACGATCAGCGTCAGGGCCAGCAGCGTCACCGAGTTGAGCTGGTAACCGAGCAGGTGGATCACGATGAAGGTCGGGATGATCGACAGCGGCAGGGCCACCGCCGAAATCAAGGTCGCCCGCCAGTCCCGCAGGAAAAGCCACACCACGATGACGGCGAGGATCGCGCCTTCGTAAAGCGAATGCATCGACACGCCGTAGTTCGTCAGCACCGGCTCGATGGAGTCGTTGATTTCCCTCAGCCGGACGTGCGGGAAATCCTTGCGGAGCTTTTCCACCCGTTCGCGCACGAGCACCGCCACCGCCACTTCCGAGGCCCCGGTGGCCCGCTTCACCTCGAAGGTGACCGCCGGTTTTCCGTCAACGAAGGCCATCTCCCGCCGCTCCGCCGCCGTGTCCGTGACGGTGGCGATGGCACCGAACCGGACGTGTCGGCCGTCGGCGAGCGGGATGTCCAGCGCGGCGATCTCGGCCGCGCTCCCGACCGTGGCGATGGTGCGCACGGACTGCTCCATCCCTCCCAGGTCGATCCGTCCGCCCGGCGATTCCTGCCGCACCTCGCGCAGGCGGGAGGAAATCTCGCCCGCGGTGACACCGAGCGCGAGCAACTGGTCCGGATCCGGCTCCACCCGGATCTCCCGCGTGACGCCGCCCTGCCGCGTCACCTCGCCCACACCCTTCAGTGAAAAGAGCTGCTTGCTGATTTCATTGTCCACGAACCACGAAAGCGCCGCCTCGTCCATCGCGGCGGACTCCACCTGATAGGTCAGGACCGCGCCGCCCGTGGTCGTCGCCCGGGAAATCAGTGGTTCCAGCAGGTCCCCCGGCAGGTCGCCACGGGCGGAACTCACCGCGTCCCGGACATCGTTGACCGCCTCCTGCACGTCCTTGCCAAGCTCGAACTCGATCACCGTCATCGAAGTGCCGTCGTTGATGGTGGACGTCATGTGCTTGATCGAGCCGAGCGTGGCGAGCTGGTCCTCGATCTTGCGCGTCACCTCCGTCTCGAGGGCGGACGGGGTGGCTCCCGGCAGATTGGCCGTCACCGTGACGGTGGGGAGGGCCAGGTCCGGCATGTCCTGCACCGGCAGCTTCATGAAACCCACCAGCCCGGCGAAGGTCAGCAGCCCGAAGATCAGCAGCGGGGGGATCGGCTTGCGGATGGCCCACGTCGAGAGATTCACGGCGCACCTCCTTCGGTCCGGCCGGTGGCGGTGACCTCCACCAGGTCGCCTTCATTGACGAAACTGCCGCCGGAAACCACCATCCGGTCGGTCTCCGAAACGTCACCTTGGATTTCCACCAGATCATCCCTGCGGCGCGACGTGGAAACCTTGACCTGGTGGGCGAGCGCGTCCTGCCCCACCCGGATGACATAGGTGTATCCGTCCCGATAGACGATCGCGGATTCCGGCACGTGCAGGGCGGGGGACTCGCCGGTGCGGATGACGCCGCTGAGAAACATGCCCGCCCGGACAGCCGGGGATTCCGGCAGATCGACATAGCAGATGGCGTTCAGGGTCAGGTTGTCGAGGGTGGGGGAGAGCTGGCGCACCTTGCCTTCCACCGGCCCGGCGTTGTGGATCTTCAGGGTGGCGGTCTGGCCGGGGCATACGCCGGCCAATTGCCTGGAAGAAACCTCCGCACGCCATTCCAAGCGGTTCTGGCGGATGAGCCGGAACAATTCGGAACCGGAGGCCAGCACCGTGCCCAGTGTGGCCGAGCGTGAGGAAATCACCCCGTCGTCGGGAGCCGTCACCCGGGTGTTGCGGAGTTCGAGCTGCCGCGCGGACAGGCGGGCGCGGGCGGAGGAAAGCTCCGCCTCGTTTTTTTGCACCGTCGTTTCATTCAGCCGGTGGGATTCCTCGCTGACCGCCCGCGACCGGACCAGATGGCTCGTGCGCGCCAGTTGGTCCCGCGAGGTGGCGAGGGTGGCTTCTCCCGCGCGCACGTCCGCCTCCATCTCCTCCAGCCCGGCGCGGATGGTGTCCTCGTTGAAGCGGGCGAGGAGCTGGCCCTTTTTCACCGCATCGCCCACGTTGACCAGCACCTCGTCCAGCTTGTGGTCGCCGATCTCCGAGCTGACGACGGACTCCTGCCATGCCTCCACCCTGCCGCCCACCGCCAGCTCGACAGGCCAGACCGAGGTGGCCGGTGAAACGAGTTCCACCGTGAGGGCGGCCCGGGTCTCGACCTTTTCCCCGTCGTCCGCCTGTCCGCACCCGGCGAGCAGGACGAGGATCGCGCAGGCGGCGGTGAAGAGCCAGCTCCCCGTGACGGCGTCCTTCATGACATGGGTGGTCAGGGAAATGAAAGGTAGGATCATGGTCATCGGTCTTCCGGGACTTGCGGTGCCACGCGCTCAGAAATCGAAGGAAACCGACACCGCGCCGAACGCCGCCGGATCGACCTCGAGCTTCACGTCCTTGTCATAATAATCGAACTCGCGCCCGAAGGAGTAGCCGCCCTCGACGTTCAACGTCACTCCGGTGTCGAACCGGTATTCGAAGCCCGCCACCGCCCGGATTTCCATCTCGGACAAATAGGTGTCGCCCATGCTGCGGCCGGAGGCGGTCACCAGCGACGGATTGTCCACCGCATAGGATTCCCCTTCGAGTGCCGCGCCGCCGTAGAGCGAGAGATGTTCGTTCCATTGGTACCTCAGCTCGGTGCGTGGCGCGCCCAGCGCGAGCTGCCACTCGGAGTTGATCTTCCATTCCACTCCGAACACCGGCAGGACCGGCATCTCTGAAAAAACGTCCACCCTCACCCCCAGCGCCAGCGACAGGTTTTCGGTCTTCTGCCATTTTCCGAGCACCATCAGCGGGACGTTGAGGCCGTCGGACACATCCACCTCGTCGTCGCCGTAGAAGCCCGGCGAAATGCTCGCGAGCACCGACCACTCGTCGTCACGACGCCATATCGCCCGCAGGTTCACGGCGAACTTGGTGAGGTCCTCCGGGACCAGCGGGGCGCCGGCGCTCTGGTCCGTTTGCAGGAGGTTGTAACCCAGCCCCGCCTCGAACATCCATTGTTCGCCCACGGGAATCATGTGGCTTGCCTCGACGCTGTAGCGCGCGGTCTCCACCTCGCCGAGCTTGTCTCCGGAATACTCCGCGTCCCCGGAACCCGTCACGCTCCCTCCCAGCATGATCGAGTAGCGTTCCTGCGGCGGCTGCGCCCGCAGCGCTCCGGCGGAAACGAGGGTCAGGCCCGCGGTGAATCCCAGCAACTTCGATATCGGTTTTGATTTCATCGGGCGCATCCTAGCCGCCCCGCCGCCCCTTCCGCTGAAGCGAAAATGACCAGCGGGTGGAACGCGGGGACGAACGGCTCCGCACGGGGATGAGCGCCCTTGCGGGGGCTGCCGGGGGGCGGTCCATACAGGGAGCCACGCGGGTTGCTTTTTGCCGCGCATCAGTGCGAAACGCGATGCTTCCGCGATTTCCGACCACGCGAGGCATGCGGATGAGCCGGACATCCCTGCCTCAAACCACTCGATTTCCCGCGAAAAAAGCCACCCGCGCCACGCTGTGGCGGGATTTGGCACCGTGCGGGGGCGGCTTGGCATTCCACCTGCGAATAACCATGCAACGACAACAAAAAACCAACTCACATCATGTTCAATCCCAACTCTCTCGAAGACATTCTCGCAGCCGAAATCCAGGATCTCTACAGCGCGGAAACCCAACTGATCAAGGGTTTGCCAAAGTTGGCCCAGGCGGCTTCCTATACCGAACTTGTCGCTGCTTTCGAAGCCCACCTTGAGGAAACACGATCGCACCTCGAGCGGCTCCAGGAGTTCTCGTATCTTCTTGAAATCGCCTCCGCCGAAAGCGTTCACGAGGAAGATGAGGAAGCCATCGACGATCTCGATCTTGTATACGCCGCTTGAAAACGGAATGCCGCGGGAGCCGCATGCCCGGGTCACACTGATCCGGTCGACGACTCTCTTCTGAGAAAAAAACGGTGATCCTGCGGTCACCGTTTTTTTGGCTATTTTGCGAACGACCGGGCCGACTGGCGGAGATATGGATTGTTTGCCAGAAGTTGTTTCCGATACTCCATACGACTTGCGGATCCTTGGCGCTGTCCGGAGTTCAAGCTTCAGCTTGCTCTTTCACCTTCGCCCGATCTTCCAGCTTCAGGATGCTGTTCCGAACCACTCCCGGGGCTCGTGAAAGAGCAAGCTGGCGCTGTCAGCTGAAGCTTGAACTCCGGCAGCGGTTTGGAGGGCCGTCGCCGCACCCGTTTCGGAAATGTTTTTCGGCACTTCAAACACCAGCATAAAAGAAATCCGCAGGGCCACCTTCGTGACCGCTGCGGATTTTTCGTTCTACCGGAGTTTCCTCAGCGACCGTCGCTGGGCTTCTTGCCGGTGGTCTGGGTGGACTGGGTCTTGGGATTTCCGAACATGCGGGAACCCGGTTCTCCGGCACGGTCGACACAGCTGGTCGACATGAAGGTGAGCGCGGTGGCCACGGCAAACATCGTGGCGGTGGAGGTGATGAGTGTTTTCATGAGTTTGTGGTTTGGTTTGTTGGCGGACACGGATCGGTCCGCCATTTTTCCGAGCAGGAGTTGTTCCCAACGCAGTTATGGGAATCTCATGAGTTATGGGTAAGGCGTGTCGTGCGCAGGGGAATGCGAACATGCTTTTTGCAACGGATCGCCAGGTATCCAGTCTTGTACAATAATGGGATTTTCTTCACCCGCCCGCTTGACACATCACGCCGGCACGCGGAACCAGAAGGGCGATGGGAATGAATGCGAACAAGTGGCTCAAGGTGGTTCCCGAGGGGCTGTATTGCGCGCCCGGGGATTTCCATATCGACGCGATGAGCCCGGTCGCCACCAACGTCGTGACCCATGGCCATGCCGACCACGCCCGCGCGGGACATGACCGCGTGTTCGTCACCCCCATCACCGCGGACATCATGCGCACCCGCTACGGCGAGGACTGCGCGAGGGAGATGCACCCGGTTCCCTATGGTGAGAAATTCGGGATCGGGGATGTCACCCTTTGGTTCGAGCCCGCCGGGCATGTGCTCGGCAGCGCGCAGGTCGTCATCGAGCACGACGGCACGCGGGTGGTGGTCTCCGGCGACTACAAGCGCCGCCGCGATCCGACCTGCGCGCCGTTCAAGGTCACCGAGTGCGATGTCTTCATCACGGAGGCGACGTTCGGCCTGCCGGTGTTCCGGCATCCCACGACAGAGAGCGAGATCGCGAAACTGGTCAAATCCCTGCGGCTTTTTCCCGAACGGTGCCATGCGGTGGGCGTGTATTCCCTCGGCAAGTGCCAGCGTGTCATCATGGAGCTGCGGGAGCAGGGATATGTGAAACCCGTCTATCTGCACGGTGCCTTGGTCAGGTTGTGCGAACTCTACCGCAGGCACGGGGTGGATCTCGGCGAGACCATTCCCATTTCCTCGATCGACAAGAAGATCCTGCGTGGCGAGATCGTGCTCTGCCCGCCGTCCGCTCTCGCGGACCGCTGGGCCAGGAGCCTGCCGGACGTGCTGCCGTGCAATGCCAGCGGCTGGATGCAGATCCGCGGGCGCGCGAAGCAGAAGCTCATCGAACTGCCGCTGGTCATCTCCGACCATGCGGATTGGGACGAGTTGCTGCAAACCGTCGATGATGTGAAGGCGCGGGAGGTATGGATCACCCATGGCCGCGAGGACGCGCTGACGCACGCGCTCGAACAAAAGGGCATCAAGGCCCGCTCCCTCCGGCTGGTGGGTTACGAAGAGGAGGACAACGACTGATGAAGGAATTCGCCAAACTGATCGACCGGCTGTTCTACACGCACAGCAATCTTTCCAAGGCCGTGCTGCTGAAGGATTATTTCGCGAACACCCCCGATCCGGACCGGGGATATGCCCTGGCCGCGATCGCCGAGACCCTCGATTTCAATTTTCTCAAGCGCGGCCTCATCAAGGAACTGATGTTCACCCGTGCGGACCCCGTGCTGGTGGAGATGTCATACGACTACGTGGGCGAGATGTCGGAAACCGTCGCCCATCTGTGGACCCCGGCCCCGGACATGGTCCGCCTCGAACGCCTGCCGACACTCGCCGAACTGGTCGGAAATTTCCAAGCGATGAACAAGGAGGAGATAAGGCTCTATCTCTCCACCCTGCTGGACAACTGCACGCCCACCGAGCGCTGGGCATTGTTGAAACTGGGAACGGGAGGCCTGCGCATCGGCGTCACCGCCCGTTTCGCGAAGAAGGTGCTCGCGGAGTTCGGCGGCAGGGATGTCCATGAGATCGAGGAGATCTGGCACAGCCAGCGGCCTCCGTATGTCGCGTTGTTCCGGTGGCTGGAGGGCGCGGCGGAAAAACCGCAGGCGGAGGAAAGCGTCAACTTCGTCCCCGTCATGCTTTCCCATCCGCTCGGCGGGGAGAAGCTGGAGTTCCGGGACTATGCCGCCGAGTGGAAATACGACGGCATCCGCGTGCAACTGATCTCGAACGACAAGGGTTCCGCCATCTTCACCCGCACCGGCGACGACATCAGCCATGCCTTTCCCGACCTTCTCGAAAGGATCCGCTTCAACGCCGTGCTGGACGGCGAGCTGCTCGTCCGCACCGGCGGGAACATCGGCTCGTTCAACGATCTTCAACAGCGCCTGAACCGCAAGAAGCCGGACAAGAAACTCATCGAGCGCTACCCGGCCTATGTGATCGTCTACGACGCGCTCTTCCTCGAGGGGGAGGATCTTCGCGGCCGCAGTTATACCGAACGCCGTGAGAGGCTGACCGCGTGGTGGGAAAAACACCCGATCAACCACATGCATGTTTCCGAAAGCCTGGAGGTCCTCGACCAACAGCAGCTCGACGAACTGAGGCGCAGGTCGAACCGCGTCGACATTCCCTACATCGAGGGGCTGATGTTGAAACGGAAGGACAGCGCCTATGTCTCGGGGCGGCCGAAAGGTTTATGGTATAAATGGAAGCGCGACCCGCTGGTGGTCGATGCCGTCATGATGTACGCCCAGCGCGGCCACGGCAAACGGTCCAGCTTCTATTCCGACTATACCTTCGGTTGCTGGCGGGACGGCGAACTTCTTCCGGTCGGCAAGGCCTACTCCGGTTTCACCGACGAGGAGCTGAGGAAGATCGACACCTGGGTGCGCAACAACACCATCGGCCGCTTCGGTCCGGTGAGGGAGGTGGAGAAGACACTCGTGTTCGAGCTCGCCTTCGACTCCGTGGCGCGTTCGACACGCCACAAGTCCGGCGTGTCCCTCCGGTTTCCACGCGTCAGCCGCATCCGCTGGGACAAACCGGCGGGCGAGGCGGACCAGTTGGAGACGTTGGAAAAGATGGTGTCCGGGGAGGGGTAGGGATTGTGGATCGTGGATCGTTGATCGTGGATTGTGGATTGTGGATTGTGGATTGTGGATCGTGGATCGTGGATCGTGGATCGTGGATCGTTGATCGTTGATCGTTGATCGTTGATCGGGATCGGGATCGGGATCGGGATCGGGATCGGGATCGGGATCGGGATGGTGGATCGGGATGGTGGATCGGGGATCGGGGATCGGGGATCGGGGCATGCACCGATGGACGCAATGGACTCTTCAGCACCAACGGTGCGCAATGTGATAGCCCAGGACAACGTCCTGGGTTGCCGTTCGACAAGACATGAAGTCCTGAAGGGACGCAATCAATGGCGCGCGGGCTTCAAGGATGCCGTCCTTTCAGGACTTGTTAGATATGGGCGGAGGCACCCAGGGTTGCGCTGCGCTTGCCCTGGGCTGTCTCATGTCGCACCGTTGGCGCTGGAATCCACGGTGGGTGTTAAAATCCACGGTGCGCAATGTGATAGCCCAGGACAACGTCCTGGGTTGCCGTTCGACAAGACATGAAGTCCTGAAGGGACGCAATCAATGGCGTGCGGGCTCCAAGGATGCCGTCCTTTCAGGACTTGTTAGATATGGGCGGAGGCACCCAGGGTTGCGCTGCGCTTACCCTGGGCTGTCGCATGTCGCACCGTTGGTGCTGGAATCCACGGTGGGTGCTAAAATCCACGGTACGCAATGTGATAGCCTGGGACAACGTCCTGGGTTGCCGTTCGACAAGACATGAAGTCCTGAAGGGACGCAATCAATGGCGCGCGGGCTCCAAGGATGCCGTCCTTTCAGGACTTGTTAGATATGAGAGGCACCCAGGGTTGCGCTGCGCTTACCCTGGGCTGTCTCATGTCGCACCGTTGGTGCTGGAATCAAACGCTTCTTCCATTACCAATGTTCACCGGTCAACGTTCACCGGCCAATGTTCATCGGTCAATGTTCATCGGTCAATGTTCATCGGTCAATGTTCGTGGGCCAATGTTCATCGGCCAATGTTCACCGGCCAATGTTCACCGGCCAATGTTCACCGGCCAATGTGCGTCGGCCAATGTGCGTCGGCCAATGTCGTTGGTCACCGTGCGTCGACAGCCGCGCATCGGCCGCGCGGGTTTTCAAACCCGGTCCACGCGGCTCCATCCGGCGCGGACGGCGGGGCGGGCGTCTTCCCACGCCAGCCGGGAATTGGGATATTTCTCCGCCCAGGCACGGGCGAGTTCCGGTTCGGTTCCTTCGTAGGCACCACCGTCGCTGTTTTCATATCCCTCGTAGCCGGCACGGTAGGCGGGGCCGTAGTCCTCATAATCATAGGCGGAGTTATAATATGGTTCGTTCCGGTAGTTCTCCTTCCAGTAGGCATCCTCCGCGGTCGGATCGATGACTTCGCCGGCGGCATGTCCGGCGGCCGCGCCCGCGATGGCTCCGAGCACTCCGCCCACCGCCATCCCCACCGGTCCCGCCGTCGCTCCCAACACGGCCCCGGCCGCCGCTCCGCTGGCGCTGCCCACGCCGGTGCCGACCGGATGGGAACCCGGCTCGCCGGTGATCGGATCCCTGTTCGCGCTCTTCTGTGTCTGTGATGGGTCTTGATTCAGGTTTTCTGTTTTCATGGTGATATCCATCCAGCAAGCGCCACACCATCGGTTCCGCCGCACCTGGTGCCACGAAGGACCCTTGGTTTCATCAGGGAAAAACCACCCTTCGGAGATTCCGCTGCCGTGGGTCGCGATGGTCCCGCCACGTGCATTACGCATGGATCTGTTGCAGAATGGCATCCGGCGCGGAACCGGCCACGATGTCACGAAGCCCGGAACAGATAACAAGTGGCGGGCACATCCATTCACCCGCCTGCCGGGCCACCGATCATCCTGCGGTTGGCATTCCGCCTGCGAAAGGCGGTTCATGGCAGATCAATCAGAAACAAGCGGAGCCGTCGATCCGACACGGCGGACAGTCCAAGGCACCGGGCAACAGGTGCTTCATTCCCTTGAGGAAATCCCCGCATCGGTCGGGCAGGTATCCAGGGGGATTTTCGGGGCGGTTTCACGGCGGGACCACACCTCGTGGAAATCGAGGAAACCCACGGAACCGGGTTACTGGTGCGGCCGGCTCGATTCGGCCATCGGTGAACGCATCAGCTCCAGCCCGGTGCGCTCCATCGCGATGTGCCTTGGAATGGGAGTCATCGCGGGACTTTGTGTGAAAAGCCGGCGATGAGGGAAAGGCGGCGACCCATGATCGCCGACCCATGAAACGATGAATCCCACGCGCCCGTGTGCCGGCGCGTGGGATCGTGTGGTTTTCAATCAGGGCAATCAGGGCGCGCCTTGCTCGATCACGTCAAGCACCGCGGCGGCGGCTCCCGTTCCATCGGAGGGAACCTCATGGTAGATGGGGTCCTTGCCGGGCGGAGCGGTGATGGCCGCATAGTAGTCGTGCATGATGCGGTAGAACGGTTCCGGAATGGCTCCGTCCTGCACGGCCACCGCGCCGATCCGCACTCCAAGCGTCTGCGCCTGGAGCGCGAGCTGGTGTGCCTGGTATTCGTCCGATGCCACGTTCGTGAGCGTCTCATCCTCCACGAACACATCATTTCCACCGCTCGGGAGGGCGTCCGTGATCAGGATCACCACCTTGGTGGCGGTGCTGCGGAAGGGCGTGCTGAATCCGTTCGAGACGTTCAGGATATGCTTCAGGCAGACGTCCGTGCTTTCCGGTGTGCCGCCTCCACCGCCGGCGGTAATGGCGTTCAGCGCGGTGGTGAAGGCGGTGCCGTTCAGCGATGCGAAGAGAACCCTCTTGTTGGATCCCTCCGTGTCCGGAGTCACCAGCGCGAGGCGGTAGTTGTGGCCCGAGGAAACGTCGATGTCGCCGATGATGTCCTGGAGTTCCGCCCGGATGTTGTTGATCGCTCCGGACATCGATCCGGTGTTGTCGAGAACGAACGCGACGTCCATCGGCCCGATGACCGGGAGATCGATCGGTGTCGCGGAAACGATGTCCGACGGCGCCGACTCCACCTTATGACCCCAGTTGTCCTTGAGGACCACCGTGACGTAATACCAGTAGGTCGTGCCGTTGGTCAGCCCGCGGTCCACCGCTCCGTAAGGGGTGCGGTTGAGGTTGTCCCCCACGTCCGTGAACGGTCCGGTGGCGGACGTCGAGCGGTAGATGTTGTAGTGGTCGAAGGAGGTCCCCCATTCGAGCCCGAAGGCATCCCACGTCAGGACGACACGCTGGTAGCGCCCCTCGGCCGCCAGACCCGTGAGGGCGGGCAGGGAGGTGATCACCGTCAGATCCGTCGAGTGGCTGATGCTTCCGCTTGCGACGGTGACGGTGTAGGTGCCGGGCGTGGCGTTCGAGGTGAACAGGCCGGTGCCCGTGTTGATCGTCCCGCCGCCGGAGACACTCCACGTCACCGCGGAGGGGGCGATGGTGCTGCCGAACTGGTCGTAATAACTGACGGTGAACGGCAGTTGCGTGCCCGCGGCCGGCACCAGCAGGGTCGCCGGTGATTGGTCGATCTCCAGCCTGTCGAGCACCCGTGCGGCGACCGTGACCGTGGTGGTGGCCACTTTCGCGCCATGGGTGGCGGTGATGGTGAAGGTGCCCAACGTGCCGTTCGAGGTGAAGCTCGCGGAGTCGCCATAGGGGGTGATGGTTCCACCGCCGCTGACCGACCACGTGGTCCCGGAATAGATGTCGAACGAGTGTTCGTGCTGGTCGTAACCGTAGGCCTGGACATAGGTGCTTCCGGAAGGAGGGATCACCGGCGTGTCGGTGGTGGCCGTCAGCGTGGTCAGCACGGGAGTGTAAACCGTCACCGAGGTCTGGGCGCTGTGCGGTCCGCTCGTCGCGGTGACCGTGAAGGTTCCGGTGGCTCCGTTCGAGGTGAAGTAACCGTACTGTCCGCCCGGGGAGATGGTCCCGCCACCGCTCAGGCTCCAAGTGGTGCCGGACAGGTCGATGGCCGTTCCGGTGGCGTCGGTCCCCTTGACGAAGAAGGTCTCATAACCGTTCGCCGGAATGAACTCCTCGTGGGGGCCGAAGAAAATCCGCCCCCAGATATCGAAGCTGAACACCGCCTTGAGCTGTCCCAGGTTCGCCGCGGCGTAGTTCTCCGCGACAGGCGTGGTGGGCAGCCACGGATAATCCGAAGTCCAGCCGGAGGGATAGCCCTGGTTGATGAGGTTCTGCCTCGTGTCGTATCCGGCGGCCTTCAGGCGGTCGTAGAACGGCTTGGCCACGGCCTTCACCTGGCCCAGGTTCGCGGGCGCGTAGTTGTCCTCGGATTCCGTCGTCGAGTAGAACCCGTCGACGAGCGTGTCCACCTCGTCCCCGGGGCCGCCGGGAAGATAGGTCTGGAGATATTGCCGGGCTTTCAACGCGACATTCTTGAGCTGTCCGACGTTCACCGGCGCGTAGTTCTCACTCACGGCGTGCGACGCGGACGGGTCGATGATGTCGGTGTAGTCCTCGGCCCTCGTCCACCACGGCGGATCCGCCGCATGGGACAGGGAGACGGAGGCGAGGAGGATCGCGAGGATCCTGCCCGTGGTGTGGAGGCCCTTGGCAGGGCCGGTGCGTTCACGGTGGCCGCGCGGGCGCCGGAAGCTTGGGAAAAAGTTTTTACCAATCATTGAATGGAAAAGGTGGGTGTTGGAGGGCGGCGGTGCGGTTGCCCGTTCGCCCCGGATGCCTTCCGGGTGTCGATCAGTTGCCGAAGATTCCCATCAGGATGTCGCCCTGCCGTTCGCTCAGCGTGACCTTTCCGTTCAGCACGGCGTGGCCGTCGACCACCAGCGCGTTGCCGCCGCTGTCATTGGCGGAAGCGGTCGGGTCGGCCAGCGGGGAAACACCCGTCGCGCGGGTTTTCCACGGATTGTTGACGACCGTGGTTTCCCCGAACACCTTGGATTTCTCCGTCGCGGTGTTTCCGACGACGGTGGTGTTCGCACCATCGCCGATGGCGTTCGCACCGATCACGATGGAGTTGTTGTCGTTGTTGTTCCTACCGCGGACGTTGGCTCCGATATACACGCTGCTCTCGGGGTCGGTGAGGGCTGTCGAGCCGTTGGACTGGTAGATGCCGGCGTTGGCACCGATGAAGACGTTGAGGCTGCCGGTGGTGTTGTTCCAACCGGAGGAATAGCCCAGGCTGGAGTTGTTGCTCCCCGTGGTGTTGAATACGAGGCCATAGGTCCCGATCGTGGAGTTGTTGTTACCCGTGGTGTTGTATCTGAGGGCGAAATATCCGGTCCCGGAGTTGTAATCGCCCGTGTTGGTGCTGGCGAGGGCGAAGGCACCGTTCGCGGAGTTCGAATAACCCTCGGTGTTGGCGTTGAGGGCCTGGTAGCCGGTCGCGGTGTTGTTGGCGCCGGTGGTGTTGTAATAAAGCGCCTGTGAACCGAACGCGGCGTTCCAACTGCCCGTGGTGCTGGAGTAGAGGGCCCTGAAGCCGTCCGCGGCGTTGTTGCTGCCGTTCGTGTTGGCGGTGAGGGCCTGGTAGCCGGACGCGGTGTTGTAGCTGCCGGTGTTGTTGAGGTAGAGGGTCTGGTATCCGGTTGCGGAGTTGTTCAAGCCGGTGGTGTTGGAGAAGAGCGACTGATATCCGATCGCGGAGTTCCCGGAACCCGTGGAGTTGAAGTAGAGGGCCTGAGCCCCGTTCGCCAGGTTGTAGTTGCCGGTGGTGTTGGAGTTGAGGGCGCTGAATCCGGTCGCGGTGTTGGAGGCTCCCGAGGTGTTGTTGCGGAGCGCCTGCGGTCCGAAGGCGGAGTTATAGGAACCCGTGGAGTTGAACAACAGCGCGAAGGTCCCGTGGGCCGCGTTGTAGGATCCCGTGGTGTTGAGATAGAGCGCCTGGTGTCCGGTCGCGGAGTTGCTGGTGCCGGTGGTGTTGGCCTGGAGCGCCCTGTTGCCGCTCGCGACGTTGTTGGTCCCCGTGGTGTTGGATGACAACGCGAGATTTCCGAGCGCGGTGTTTTCCGCCACGTTGCCCGCGCCTCTTCCGACCCTGACTCCATTGATATAGGAATCCGAGGCCACTCCCAGTCCGCCCGCGATCGTCACGGCTCCCGTGGTGGAGGAGGTGGAGGCGGTGGTGGCGGTCACCTGCAGCTGGCCGCCCGAAACCTCGAGCCCGCTGGTGAAGGCCGGTGCGACCGGGAAGGACAGCGCTCCGCTGCTGTTCGCGCTCAACGCCGTGACCGAGCCGAACTTGATGCTGCCGCCGCTCGCCGGAAAGGTGAGGGTGCCAGCGTCGGGCGCCAGAAGGATGCCGGTCGTGGTGCCGTCCGCCTTGTAAAGGGTGAGGTCGTTGGCGGAGCCCAGCGACAGCTTGTTTCTCCCGGCACCGGCGGTGTTGTCCTTCCATAGGAAGGCGCCTCCGGTCTCGGTGATGCCGAAGGCGGCGATGCGCGTGGAGGTTCCGGTGTAGTCGATCTGCAGGGCCGTGGACGCCGTCGCCCCGAGGTCGATGCCCCTCACCACGCTCAGATCCCCGGGAAGGATGACATTGCCGTCCACCGCACCTGTCGTGATGAAGGTGTCGTTGGAATCAAGGGTGGCGGCGGCGTGCAGCGCCGCAGGAGTCAGGGCGAGGGCCGTCACCGTCAGGTTGATGGCGGCGAACAGGCGGAGGCGTTGATTTTTGGATTTCATGTAGGTTGTTGGACTTGTTGTTAAGGGACGCGCCGGATCGATATGTCCGGCGCGCGACATATGGGATCGGTGGAGCGCTGTCGTTTTTTGACAGGCTGCAGCAATAACGGGATGCTGTGCGGATCCGTGGCATCTCCCGACTGTCCGGCTGCCAGTGTTGGCTGCGGCGGCGGGGCCTCCATTCCCTATTTAGGGATCTGGATTCCGAATCACGACGACACTCAATCAGATGTCCTGACGGTCCGTCAAATTGAAACGGAGGCATCCGGCGGGGGTGCGGCCATGAATGTGTTAGAGAGTTATGCTTTTGTTCCGATTCGGACATGATAGATTAGTGATTTGATAATGGTGGAATGGATGGAATGCTTATAAAACAAGGGTTTGGTTTCGGGACCGGAGCCTGCCCGGGGACAAGTGGGGTGGTTTCGGGATCGAATCGCGGTCGGACGCGACATCGGAATTTTTTTTCATATCCATGGAGCGGCGGCGTCGTTGTAATCCCGCCGATGACGTTTCCATGCCGATGACAGGACATTCCTCACTCCGATTTCCCGCAGGCGCGCTGCGGCTCCTCCACCTTGCCACACTGGTCGGGGGCTGCTTTGGCTCCGCTCTGGCGGACGTCCGGCTGCCTTCGTTGTTCGGCGACGGCATGGTGCTCCAACGGGACGAGCCGGTGAACCTCCGGGGGTGGGCGGATCCGGGTGAAGAGGTCGTGGTCCGCATCGGCGGCAACGAGGCCGGAACCGCCAGGGGAGGCGATGACAGGAGCTGGAGCGTGACGCTGCCGGGATTTCCCGCCGGACCCGTCCCGGAGATCAAGATCTCCGGCAGGAACGAAATCGTCCTCAAGGATGTGCTGGCGGGAGATGTGTGGGTCTGCTCCGGACAGTCGAACATGGAGATGAGCCTGGCGCGTGCGGAGGACGGCCCTGCCGAAGCGGCCAAGGCCGATCATCCGCAGATCCGTTTGTTCCGGGTCAATGTGCTGGGCAAGGCGTCCGGAAAACAACCGGGGACCGACTGCCGGGGAAAGTGGGCGGCGTGTTCTCCGGAATCCGTGAAAAATTTCTCCGCCGCCGCTTATTATTTCGGGCGCGACCTGCACCGCGAGACCGGCGTGCCCATCGGCCTGGTCCTGGCGGCGGTCGGCGGCACCCCGGCGGAGAACTGGACACCCGCCGCCGCGCTGAAGGCGGACCCGCCGCTCGATCTCTTCCGGGCTTACCAGCAGGAATACGAATTCCGCCTGAACTATCACCAGACCTATCTCAAAGGGTGGGAAAAAGAAGCCGCCACCGCCCGGACCGAAGGGCGGCCCGAGCCCCGCAAGAACCCCGCTCCGAAAAAATGGGAGGAGGTCGAGCCGCGGTTTTCCTCACTCTACAACAACCTCATCCACCCCATCACCCCACAGGCGGTGAAAGGGGTTTTCTGGTATCAGGGGGAGACGAACGCGCAGCGCGCCTATCAATATCGTCCGCTGTTGGCGAGACTTATCACCTCATGGCGGAGCGCTTGGCAAAAGGAGGACCTGCCGTTCGTCATCGCCCAACTTCCGAATTTCCAGGCGGACCGCATCATTCCCGGATCGTGGGCGGAGCTGCGGGAAGCACAGGCCCGGGTGGCCCGCGAGGTTCCCCATTGCGCGCTCGCCGTATTGATCGACACCGCCGTGCCATCGGAGGAACTGCATCCGGTGAACAAGCGGGATGTGGGGAAACGCGCCGCCCTCGCCGCCTTGAAAACCGCCTACAAACGCGATGTCGTTTCATCGGGACCGACATTCGCCGGGGCGGCGTTTCATGATGGCGCCGCCACCGTGGAGTTTCAGAACATCGGGGATGGCCTCCAAGCGGCGGCAGGGGAAAAGATCAGCGGATTTTTCCTCGCCGGTGAGGACCGTAGGTTCCACCCCGCCGAGGCGGTTGTCGAAGGAGGCAGGATCACGGTGCGCAGCGGGCTTGTCCCTTCACCCGTGGCCGTCCGATATGCATGGGCGGACAGCCCCATCTGCGATTTATATAATAAAAACGGCCTGCCCGCCGCCCCGTTCCGAAGCGATGACTGGCCCGGACCGACCGAAGAACGCGGGATGCGGAATCCATCCGGTGAGTAGCTGGCCAGCGGTGGCGCCGGACAGCATGTCCACCGCGCGCGGCGTTCGAGATGAACGCGCTCCGAACACAGGTAAAGATATATGTCTGATGGACATGGCATGCCGTCGGATCAGGAATGCGGATGATATACAATGATACTCCGCCGTTTCTATAAAAAGATAGGCGGTGGATTGATCACGCGCCGGAAACAACCCTGGGCCGAAGCCGCTGGCCGGAGCCGCCGGCCGAAGTTACGGACCGGGCGTCGGATGGGCCTCGGGCCAGGGTTTGCCACGGGTTTCCGTGGAGATGGGATCAGGCGGAGCGGAGAAGCTCGTCGAAGGCCGGAGGAAAGGAACGGTTGTCGCGGAAACGGATCGTCCCGCGCGTCACATCGATGGGGCCGAACGTCTTCAGGAAGGCCGAGGCGCTGGCGGAACCGGTCGCGGATCCCACCGCCTTTTCCGCCGTGCCGGAAATCAGCGAGAGGCTTTCCTCCAGGTTGTCACCGAGGTCTGCCACGTCCTGCGGCGAGTTGAACACGCTCACGAGGATGTCGTGGGATGCCTGGGCGGTGGCGGCCAGCGCGGCGGCAAGGGTGGTGCCGGTCGAGCGTTCGTTGAAGATGAATCCGGTGCCCCGGCCGAGGATGGAGATCACCGCGTCATGGATGGCGAGCAGGCGGATGGACTCGATCTCGTCGGACCACTCGTTCCGGCTTTTCAAGCGGTTCAGATAACGGGCGGAGATATGATCCCACGCGACGAAAAGGGAATCGAGCGAAGGGTTGTTGAGGTCGAAGGCGAGGACGGCGATCAGCCGTGAGAATTGTGGTGTGGGAAGGTGCATCGTCTGGGAAAAGGTGGAAGGTTGATGGAAACCGCCCCGTGGCGGTGGCCGTGGGGCAGGGGAGCTTTCCGGTAGAAAACCGGGAAGCGGGGATCACGCGGATGGACGCGGAGTCAACAGCGGCTGTCCCAATGACGGAACGCCGGAACCGGACGATGGCTGGAAATCAACATGATTGGTAAGGGCTGAAAAGGATCACGCTTGGGTAGCAGGAACTCGGCTCGTACCGTCGATTTGCTTGCGACGGCGGAAAAATAGCTTCGCGGTGAGGGTGTGCAAGTAAATAATGGTAATTTGCGCAATATTGTAATGATTGAAAGCATCCAGCCAGATGCCGAGAAACCACGGAGGGTTGATCCAGAAGAGTGCCGGCCGGAGTTCAAGCTTCAGCTTGCTCTTTCACAAGCCTCCGCGAAGAGCACGCTGAAGCGCGAACTCCGGACCGATTCAAGGACTGCGATGATTACCCTGATCTCGGCAGCGGTTTGGACGGACGACAGCCATCTCCGACAGGCTACATCCAGAAACGCGAACGCATCCGAACCAGTCTTGCAGGCCGCCCGGAGTTCAAGCTTCAGCTTGCTCTTTCACCCTTATCCAGTTATCCATCATTCATGTATCGCTGGAGAAAATCCACGCCTGAACAGCGGTTGGAAACACTTGAGGTGCGCAAGCGCCAGCGACGTCCCAAACACAGTCCTCATCATCCGGATGGAACCGGAGTCTATCTGGTCACCTCTACCTGTTACGAGCATCGGGCATGGATCGGGACGTGCGAACAGCGTTTGGACGATTTTTCATCCGATCTGCTACAAGTCTTGCAAGAACACTCCGAACGGATTGACGCATGGGTAGTGCTGCCGAATCACTATCATGCGTTGGTAATCGTGAAATCCAGCCGTTTGCTCTTGGCTGGACTCGGAAAACTCCATGGCCGTACTTCGTTCCAGTGGAATGGTGAGGACAATACGAGGGGACGGAAAGTCTGGTTCAACACCATGGAGCGTCGGATTTCCACCGATGCCCATCATGTGGCCGCGATCCACTACGTTCATCATAATCCGGTGAAACACGGTCATGTTAAGAAGTGGGATCAATGGAAATGGTCGAGCGCGGCGGAGTATCTGGAGCGGCTCGGTCGTGATGAGGTGGCGAGAAGATGGCGGGAATATCCATTGTTGAATTTCGGGGTGGGTTGGGATGATTGAAGTTTCCAAGCTGGCGCTGTCAGCCAAAGTGCCAACTCCGGGCCGTCTGTAAGACAGGGGAGGATGCGTTCGCGTTCCCGGGTGCCGTTGTAGGACAGGGCTGTCGGCAGTTGAAATCGTTGTCGACTCCGGGACCGGTATCGCAGTCCTTGAATCAGTCCGGAGTTCGCGCTTCAGCGTGCTCTTCGCGGAGGCTTGTGAAAGAGCAAGCTGGCGCTGTCAGCTGAAGCTTGAACTCCGGGCGGCGGTTCGGAGGATCGATACCCCTCGTGTCATCATCCTGGTCCGATGCGGGCGACGATAAGGCCGCTCGTCCCCTAAGGCATATAAGCCCTGCCAACTGCGAGGGTGACTTTGCCGTTGGCATTGAGCGCCGCTCCTTCCCCAACACACAAAAAAGGGGCGGCAAATGATGCCGCCCCTTTCCTCCAGACCTGTCTCCGGACCTGTCACGTTCCGTTCCTACTTCGGCACGTAGATCTGGTCGAAGATTCCGCCGTCGGCGAAGTGGGTCTTCTGGGCCTTCACCCAGCCGCCGAATTCCTCGTCGATGTTCACGAGCTGGATGGCGGGGAAAATGGATTTGTATTTTTCGGCGATCTTCGGATCGCGCGGGCGGTAGTAGTGTTTTCCGGCGAGGTCCTGGCCGGCCTCGGTGTAGAGGAAGTCGAGGTAGGCCTTCGCGATCGCGGTGGTGCCTTTTTTCGCGGTGTTCTTCTCCACCACGGCCACGGATGGTTCGGCGAGGATGCTGATGGACGGATAGACGATCTCGGTTTGTCCGGGGAATTCCTTTTCGATGAGGTGGGCCTCGTTCTCCCATGACAGCAGCACGTCGCCGATGTTCCGCTGGGCGAAGGTGGTGGTGGAACCGCGCGCGCCGCTGTCCAGCACCGGCACGTTCTGGTAGAGTTTCTTGATGAAGTCCTGCACCTTCACCTCGTCGTTGCTGAAGGCGCGCCTGCCCCATGCCCAGCCGGCGAGGTAGCACCAGCGCGGGGCTCCGCCGGTCTTCGGATTCGGCGTGATGACCTGGGTGCCGGGGGTGACGAGGTCGCCCCAGTCCTTGATGCCCTTGGGATTCCCCTTCCGCACCACGAAGACGATGGTGGAGGTGTAGGGGCTGCTGTTGTTCGGCAGTTTTTTCTGCCAGTCCGCCGGGAGGAGATCGCGCTCCTTGTGGATCATGTCGATGTCGAGCGAGAGCGCGAGGGTGACGACGTCCGCCTCGATGCCGTCGATGACGGACCGCGCCTGCTTGCCGGAGCCGCCGTGGGACTGGTCGATCCGGAGATCCTGGCCGTGGTCCTTTTTCCACTGTTTGGTGAAGACGTCGTTCACCTCGATGTAGAATTCCCGTGTGGGATCGTAGGAGACGTTCAGGAGGGAGACCGGTTTGGTGCCGGCGTCCGCGACTTTGTTTTTCCCGCAGGACGAGAGGAGCAGCGCGGCTCCGGAGAGGACGATGAACAGCTTGGATTTCATGATGGTGGTGACTGCCCGTTGAGGCGGGTAAGCGGGTGGGTGGGAAACAAGTCCCCGGAATGTGGATCAATCCTTGATCTGGATTCTGGACTCGGCTTCGGCGAGCGCCGCGAGGATGTCCTCGGAGGTGGCGGCGGCTTTCAAGGCGTCCAGCGTGCCGCCCTGGAGGATCCTGGCGAGGCGGGCCAGGCCGTGGAGATGGGACCTGTCGTCCGGGGTGGCGAGAAGGAAGAAGAGGGAGGTGCCTTCCTGGTCCTCCGCGCCGAAGTCCACCGGAGCGCTGGTGCGGACGAGGCAGAGGAACTGGCGTTCGATGATGGAGGGGATGGGGCGTCTGGGGTGGCAGAGCGCGACTCCGCCCGGCATGGCGGTGCTACAAAGGGATTCGCGGTCCACCAGCGAGGTGAGCAGGTGTTCCCTGTCGAAGAGCAGGCCGGTGGCCTCCGCCGTGGTGGCGATGGCGTGGAGCACTTCCGTCTTGTTCGCGGCAGGCACGTCCAGGGCGATGCCCTTGAGCGGCAGGCGGGACGTCAGGCGGTCCGTACGCGTGGTGCGGAAGGTGCCGTCCGCGAGCAGGGAGGATTCCATTTTCGCCTCCAGTTCGGTGACGCGGGCGGTGTCCAGCGTCTGGATCTTCTGTTCCAGCCAGTCCACCACGTCGTCACGACGGAAGACGCATTGTCCCTGCACCTCGAGGCCGGGAAGGTGTTCGCCACGGACGAGTCCCTCGATGAAGCGGGGCGACCAGCCCAGATAGCTGGAGAGTTGCCCGATGTTGATGTATTCAGATTGTGTCGTTGTTTCCGTGCTCATGAAATGTGTGGTTGGTTGTGTGGCGGTCTTGCCTGGAGGCCTTGTCTGGCGGTCCGGAGACCGTGCGGGCATTCCGGAAAAAGAATCAGCCGCCCCGTCGCGCTCGGCACGCCGGGGAGCTGATGGTCCGTTTCCTCCGGTCGTGCGGTCGGCGTTCGAATGCGGTGGGCGTGGTGCCTCAGGATGCGGTCTTCAGCTTGGGAGCTTCCTCGCGTGGCGAGACGAAGCGGGTTTTCTCGATGCTCTCGACCTGGGTGACGCGTCCGTCGTGGACGGTGATCTGGACCGAGCCGAAACGGAGGTTCGCGGCATTCTTGCGAACGATTTCAAGCCAGTCGTGTTTCGGAGCTTCGGTGGAAGGTTGTTCGGTGGTGATGGTGCTCATGGAGTCTTGGATGATGTTGAATGGGGATGTCCCGCAGGCATCGGTCGTCTGTGCTCTCAGGGCGGAGTGGCATGCCAGATAATCCTCACGGATGGCTCATTCGCTCAAAGGCGGATGAACTTGTTGGAACTAACTAGTAGGAATTAAAACGAGGGTTTCAAGGAAATTTTCCGGATTGCAGTCCCCGTGAACCCTATGTGTTTGGTATTGTGAATTATACGATTATCCAAATATCCGAGCCCGGAGGAGGATTCCGCAGTGGTGGTCATGATAAAATGCAGAGGAATCGCAACGATCGCGGCATTTCGATTTGGCGAACGTGTTGAGGCTCATCTAAATCCTACATTCCCGTAGGAAGCTCGGGAATATCGGGGGCAGAGTGAGGGCGGAGCCAACGTAAAAGACAGCAAGGTGGCTCCTCCCTCGCCTCTTGCATCCTCAGCCGTCCGGACGCAGCATCTTCCCATGGAACTCGCCGAAGTCACCTGCCCGACCTGTTTTGAAGTTTTTGAAGTGGCCATGCCGCATCCGGATGAGATGCCTGCGGAGGTGGACTACGATTGTGAGATCTGCTGCCGTCCGATGATCATCGTCTTTACCGAGGATGATGTTTACGCGAAGGGATTGGGAGATTGAGAACCGCCTTGATCGCGTCCCTTCAGGACTTGATTATCTGTACCATTTCGACCCGGGACGTTGTCCCGGGCTATCCCATTTCGCACCTTTGGTGCTGAAGACTGCAATGCTGGAGCCCTCGGTGGAGGAGCGGGCGGTGAGGAGAGGTTGTGTGAGAGGTCGTGTGAGAGGTCGTGTGAGAGGTCGATGCCGGTGCGAGGTGGTGCCAGGTGGTGCCAGGTGGTGCCAGGTGGTGCCAGGTGGTGCCAGGTGGTGCCAGGTGGCTTTCGCACAAAAAAAACGCGGGGACGGCCACCCGTCCCCGCGCTCCGGATTTCCCGGTTGATCAGGACTTTTCCGGTTTCTTCAGTTCTGGATGACGCGCAGGCGGGCGAATTCCTTCGGCTGGCCGGCAGGCAGCGTGAAGGAGATCGTCGTGGCGTCATTGACCAGCGGCGTCGCGACGGTCCATGAACCGGCTTCGAGCGACTGGGACGTCAGGATGGCGTAGCTGATGTCGCCATTGGTCACCGCCAGCGCCCGTTTGGTGAAGCTGAGCGTGCCGCCGGTGAAGGTGCCGGGTGTGGGATTCGGCACGGTGGGATCTGCCCCGGCGATGGCGTATTCGATGAGGTTGCTGAGTCCGTCGTTGTCAGGATCCGCGCTCGGGAGTTTCTGTGCTGCGGTGAGGTTGGGGAAGCCGTCCATGAAGCCGGAGAATCCCGGCAGGCCGACCTGCAGGAAACCGGTGCCGGTGATGAAGGCGACCGGATGGGCAGCGCCCGAGCCGATGGCTCCATACACGCCGTTCGGCTGCACCTCTCCATCAAGCGTCAGGGAGCCGACCAGGTCGGTGCCGGAGTAGGGCAGGTCCAGCACCGCGCCGGCGGCGATGGCGACCGCTGCGGTGTTGTTCAGCACGGGATTGGTGATCCGCAGCGTGCCGCCGTTCACCGTGGTGGCGCCGGAGTAGTTGTTGTTTCCGCTGAAGACCAGGATGCCGGGGCCTTCCTTGGTCCGGTAGCCGGCACCGCCCAGAACCCCGCTGAATTCGGCGATCAGGTTCGGCTCCTCGACGGTGAAGACCTTGCCGGTGCCGTTGCCCACGGGGGTGGAGGTGAAGGTGAGATTTCCCGCGCCCCGGAAGGTGGTGTTGGTTCCCGGGCCGTTGAAGTTGATCGGGTTCGTGATGACGCGGGGGGTGGCGTCCGTGGATTGGACGGCTCCGCCGACGAAGTCGAGAAGCCCCGTGCCGAGCGCGCCGTTGTTTCCGAGCGACAGCGTGCCGCCGACGAGGCTGGTGGTGCCGGTGTAGGTGTTGGCGTTCGGCAGGGTGAGCACGCCGGATCCCGTTTTCCTGAGGCTGAGGGCCCCGCTGATGAGTCCGGAATACGTGGTGTCCGAGAAGCCGCTCAGGGAGAGTGCTTTCAGCACGCCGCTGTTGGTGACGGTCCCCGCGCCCGCCCCTCCGTCGGCGAGGTTGTAGACGGACTGGTCGAAGCCCGCGAGGTCGTAGGTGCCGCCGCTGACGATGAGGTCCGTGCCGATGGGCAGCGTGTCGTTGATGCCGTTCGAGAGCAGGCCGCCGGTGACGGTGGTGGTCCCGAGGTAGGTGTTTTTCGCGGTCAGCGTCTGTTGTCCGGGGCCGGATTTCACCACGTTTCCGCTGCCGGTGATGACGCCGCCGTAGCTGAAGGTGCCGACCCGGTTGTAGATGAGGACGCCGTTGTTATCGATGCCGGGGGTGGACGAGATGCTGCCGTCCGTGGTGCCGTCCCCGAGTTGCAGCGTGCCCTCCTGGATGGTGGTGGCGCCGGTGTAGGTGTTCGTGTTCGTGACGAGCAGCGAGCCCGAGCCGGTCTTGACCAGCGGGGTGACGCCCGTGATGCCGAACGCACCGCCGAGCGAGTAGGCGGCGTTCGTGTTGAATGTCACGCTCAGCGGGCTGACGTTCGCGGCGGAAACGACCACGTTCTTGGTGCCGCCGGCGGTGTCGTCGAACAAGACGATGTCGGTGTCGATGTAATCGGTGGCCGTGTTGCCGGAGACGAGCTTCCAGTTCTTGTTCGGGCCGGTGGAGCCGGTCTGCCAGTTGCCGTTGTCCGCGCCGGTCCACTTCGGAACGTCGGCGCTCACCTTGATCTCCAGCACTTTGTTGGGGACGTCGTTCTGCAGCAATCCGCTGCTGCGCGGGCCGAGCGGGAAGGTGCCGCCGGGAATGGTGCCGCTGATGGTGTTGTAGGCGATGACCGGGTGGTCGCCGGCGGTGAGGAAGTTCGC
Source organism: Luteolibacter yonseiensis (assembly GCF_016595465.1). Classification (NCBI taxonomy): domain Bacteria; kingdom Pseudomonadati; phylum Verrucomicrobiota; class Verrucomicrobiia; order Verrucomicrobiales; family Verrucomicrobiaceae; genus Luteolibacter; species Luteolibacter yonseiensis. Next base: position 75,607 of record NZ_JAENIK010000001.1, read on the forward strand.
GTTCGCGATGGTCACCGTGGTGGTGCCGTTGAAGGCGAGCGCGCCGGATGCCACGGCGAGCGCGGCGTTCGGGTTGTTGAGGCTGTTGAAGTCCAGCGCCAGCGTGTTCGCGCCGCCGGAGCCGAGCGTGATGTTCCCCGCCTGGAGCACGGTGGTGTCCTCCACGCCGAGCTTGAGGCCGAGGGTGGTGCCGTTCGCCGAGGTGACGTCGCCGATGTTCTGGAACACCCCGGTGAAAACGAGGGAACCGCCGGTGACGGCGGTGGCTCCCGTCTGGGCGTTCGTGCCGCCGAGGGTGAGCGTGCCGCTGCCGGTTTTGGTGAGCGTTCCGGCACCCGAGAGGGCTCCGTTGTAAATGGTGGACGCGTTGTTCGCGCCGACGACGAGCGCTACCGGCAGGCCGGCGGTGTCCGCCAGCGCCTGGTTGCCGCTGCCGGCGAGGGCTCCTATGTTGAAGGCGCCCGTGTTGACACCGGTGGCGAAGGAGACTCCGTTCTGGCCGGTCGCGGCGATGGTGAGGGTCGCGTTCGCGAGCGCGTCCGGATGATTCAACTGGAGCAGGCGGTTGACCGCGCTGGCGATGGCCCTGGGCTGCGCGACGGTGAGGTTGCCGGTGTAGGGGTTCGCGGAGCTCAGCTTCACCACGCCGGTGTTGTCCGAGTTATTGGCGGTGCCGGCCACCGTCAGCGCCCCGGAGCCGGAAATGGGTGCGGCGATGTTGAGGGTTTCGAAGGTCGGGCTGTCGTTCGCCGCCGGGCCGAGCGCTCCGAGGGTGGAGAGCGCGGTCACATTGATCGCCCCGTTGAAGTTCAGCACGGCGGTGTCGCTGCCGCTCTGGGCCTGGAAGAAAAGTCCGCCGTTGAGGATGAGGTTGCCGACGGTGACGTTCTGCACCGTGTCCGCACCCGCGCCCTTGCCGATGAAACGGCCTCCGGCATCGACGGACAACGAGGCCCCGCCGAAGGTGTAGCTGCCGGCGACGGTGGAGGTCCTGAGATCGAACGCGCCGGTGAAATAGCTGTTCGCGGCGGAGGGGGCGGAGAAATCGCTCCAGCGCAGGCCGCTGGCGAAGGAGGTGGTTCCCACCGCGTCGCTGGCGGTCAGGAAAATGTTCTGCGGCGGCGGGGCCTGCACCTGGATGAATCCCGTGCCGGTGATGGCGGCGGTTTCATGCGCTGCTCCGGATCCTGTGGGGCCGTAGACGCCATCCGCCTGCGCGACGCCGTCGATCACCAGCCTGCCGACCACATCGGTGGCACCGTGGGTGAGGTTCAGGAACGCCCCGCTGGCGATCGTCACCGGAGCGATGTCGTTCAGGGCGGGGAAGCCCAGGCTGAGGGTGCCCGCGTTCACGGTGGTGGGGCCGGTGTAGGTGTTGTTGCCGGACAGGGTGAGCGTGCCGGTGCCGGACTTGATCAGGAGACCGCCGCCGGAGAGGATGCCGGAGTAGGTGGTGCTGCCGTTGTTCCCGCCGATGTTCGCCCTTACCGGACCGTTGGCGGTGTCCGTCAGGGTTTGGTTGGCGGTGCCGGACAGGCCGCCGATGTTGAAGTTGTTGCCGTTGTTCGCCCCGCTGGTGAACGAAAGCCCGTTGGCGACGGAGGTCAGGTTGAGCGTCGCGTTCTGCGCGGCGTTCAGGTTGTTCAGCTGGAGCAGGCGGTTCACGGTGCTCGCGACGAAGCCGGAGCCGGGAGTGACCACGTTGATGGTGCCGCCGAAGGTGTTGGCCGCGCTGAGCCGCACCACCCCCGTGTTCGCTCCGCCGTTGGCGGTTCCTCCGATGGTGAGGTTCGCCGCGCCGCCGATGGGCGCGGTGATGTTCAGGATGGAGAAGTTGTTGCTGCCGTTCGCCCCCGCGCCGAGGGCGCCGAGCAGCGAGTTGGCGTTCACGGTGATGGCCCCCGCGACGTTCATCACGGTGGTGTCGTTCGGAGTGTTGGCCTGGTGGAGCAGGCCGCCGTTGAGAATGAGGTTCGCGACGGTGATGGTGCCCGTCACCGTGCTGCCGGCGGCGTTGTTGCCGAACTTGCCAAGCAGTGTCGCACCGGTGTCGATCGTCAATGAATCACCGGCGAAGGTGTAGTTGTTTCCCGATGCCGTGGGGGCGGGTGTCCGCACGGCTGTGCCCGTCGTCACGGTGTAGTTGTTTCCGGCAGCCGCGGCCACCCCGGTGCCGGTGCCGACGGTGGCCACCCAGCCGGAGGCGGTGGCTCCGGTCATGGGGCTTGTCAGGCTGGATGTGCCGGATGGATCGGTCGCCTTCAGCACCAGATTGGCAGCTTGGACGGACTGGCTGGTGATGCTGGCAAGGATGAGCGAGGCGAAGAGCGGTGTGCCCACGAGGGCACGACGCGACGAATATTTGGGTTTCATCGAATGGAAGATGTTGTGGGTTTATGGGTTCGGAACGGGTGGACGCAATCCACCCCTCCTATGGAAGGAACGAGTTCCGCCGACAGGTGCCGACACGGTTTTTTGAAAAATGTTTCCGGAAAAATCCCCGGGCGGAAACGGGGCCGGGGCAGCCTTTCGGGTTTGTTCCTCCCCGACCCGTGATCCCTATGAAAATGCTCCTCGCCGTCCGCCGGATTTTCTGCCAGCGTGCTCCGGATAGGAAACGGTCCTTGTTTCCACCTGAAAAACCCGGAAAAATCCCATGAACGCCCCACGTGATGCCAAGGAGATCGCACGACTCTGGTTTGAAAAGGTCTGGAACCAGCGGGACAACGCGCTGGCACGGGAACTGATGGCCCCGGATGCCGTCGGCCATCTCGAAGGCGGGCAGGAAATCGTGGGGCCGGAAGCATTCCTCGGCTTCCAGGCATCTTTCCTCGAGGCCGTGCCGGACCTTCGGATCGGGATCGTCGCGCTGGTCGCGGATGAAGCCAACGTCTGCACCCACTGGACGGCACAGGGAACGCACAGCGGCCCCGGAATGGGAATGATTCCAAGCGGGATGCGGGTTTTTTTCCGGGGCGTCACCTGGTTGGAGGTCGCGGAAGGCCGCATCACCAGCGGGCGGGACTTCTGGAACAAGGAAGGGCTCATGCAGACCATGGCCGGCGGTCCGGCTCCTGACGAGGCGCTGGCATGACTGGCCCCGCAGCCCGGCCGGTCCGGTCCTGATCGGGAACAAGCGGGCAGGTCCCGCATACCAATGGCCCCCTTCTTTTGGATTTTCTCACCGGCAAGGCGCGGAGGTCGCAAAGGAACGCGAAGAAGAGGATGGAACCCACCAAAGGGCATCACGGTCCGGGGCCATATTTGTAATTCCCGATGGCATGGCAGAATGCCGCCAGATATGAGATTGAAAGGGCCAGCGCCAGCCAGAGAAAGAACTGCCTCGTTCCGTCCTTGCCGCACAGCTTGATCAGGCAGGCGAGAGTCACGAAAGCGTGGACCGGGGTGACGAAAAAGAATCCATAGAGCCACAGGTTGACACAGAATGGCGCGATCCATGCGAGCAGGCTCACCAGCGCCAGCCCGAAACCTTTGGTTTTTCTTTTCTCTCCGGAGGCTGGCGGTTTCTTCGGAGTCATGGATTTCAACGGGCGGCTTGCTCCACCCCGGACCGCTTGCGGTTGTTGATGTATTCGCAAGCCGCGGTGGCGGCTTCCTGGCCGATGTCGCGGATGGGGATGGGGTAGCCGAGGGGGCCGCTCAGGAAGATGAACAAATGGGAATCCGTGAGCGACGCGCGATCCACGTATGACCAATGATAGCTGCCTTTGCCGGCGGGGGATGAGGATTCGAGGCCGTCTTCCGTGAGCGTCACTTCATAGTCCCCGAAGTTTTTGACGTAACTTCCCTCATCGATGCCGGCCCGCCAATGTTTGTTGAGCACCCGTTTGTAATAAACGGGAAAAAGCAGGAACCACCCGAGGCCGATGCCCAGATAGATCACTGTCCCGCTCCAACGGAATCCGGCCCCGGAGGTGGTGAGGATCCAAAGAAAAACCATGATCCCCGGCAACAGGAAGCGGGACCTGGTTTGCGCGCGCCGGTAGGTGGGGGATGCCGTGAAATAGGCTTGGTTGAACGCCAGGGCATCCTCCCGGTCCATGTGGAAACGAAGTGTCATCATGTGCTCTATCAGATTCCACTAGGATCGAACCGGCGCTGGATGGAAAGGAAAATGATCGGGCGGTGTGTGTTGTGGCGGATCGCATCTCCAGCACCAAAGGTGCGGAATGATATAGCCCAGGGCGACGCCCTGGGAAGAGGTTCCGGAGAATACCGGAGTCCTGAAGGGACGGGATCAAGGGAGGATCGGTGCGCCACGGATGTCGTCCCTTCAGGACTCCACTATTCCGGGGGATTTTTCCCGGGACGTTGTCCCGGGCTATCCCATTCCGCACCGTTGGTGCTGAAGAATCGTGTGCCGGACCCGGTGACGGTTTGTTAGAAAACCCCAAGGACCCGCCTTGCCCGGGATCGCGATAACGGGCGGGCCAATGGGCGTAGGGTGGAGTGGGCGCCCATGCCGACCTGTCCTTGCCCAGTGCTTTCGCGGCGTGGTGGAGCCGGCGCGGGTTGGCGCGCCCGGCCGATGAGGACGAGGTCGAGCTGTTCGTCGCGGATGGCTTGGTCCGCGATCCGCTGGTTAGGTATCCGAAGCCGGCTGGCAACCACCTGTTATCAATCCTGCTATCTGTTGTCCCCCATGCCGGAAAACGGACTGAAGAAATACATCAGACCCATCGCCACAAGCCCCAGCAGGATGAGAACGAGCAACTGCATCCCGACGAATCCCATCACCGATCTGGCAAGCGCGGGGAAGGAGTGCGGGCGATGCCGGCCTGCCGCGCCCGCGCGGTATCGGAAGACGCCGAACGCCAGCATCACGAGAACCGATGACGGAATCCATAACCAGCCGGCGTGTTTGCTGCCACCCTCTTCAAGCGCTCCCCCGATGAAGATGCTCCCGACCAAAAGGAATGGAAACAGCCCTAGCAGAAGGCATCCGGTCACCTTCTCGCCCGATGTGTCGCGGGATCCTGTGGTGTTCTCCGGTGGAAGGGTGGACATGGCTTCCGCAGGTTGCTTGAAAAAGTTGGGTCGGGCGAGAGCATTTTCGGATGCGGGTGGTGACAGGAGGGATCCGGACCGCCCGAGGCATCCTCGATGGACCGGGCCGGGCTCATCCCATCCCATCTCGTGTTCCGTGGCGGATCGGAGTCCGCCACTCCTTGGAGCCCCGCATGACGCGGAGTTCCAGTGGAGGAGCGGCGGCTTCGAAAACAGCGGGAATCAGCCTTGCTCGGGATCGTGATAACGGGCGAGCCAGTGGGCGTAGGGTGCGGGGAGCACCCACGTCGGCCTGTCCTTGCCGAGTGTTTTCGCGGCGTGATAGGGCCAGTGCGGGTTGGCGAGGTGCGCCCGGCCGATGAGGACGAGGTCGAGCTGTTCGTCGCGGATGGCCTGGTCGGCCAGTTGCGGGGTGCCGAAGCCCCAAGCGGATGACACCGGGATGCCGGCCTCCTCGCGCACGCGTTTGGCGATCGGTCCGAGGAACGCCGGGCCCCACGGGATCTTGGTTTCCGGGATGGTGAAGCCGACGCTGACGCTCAGCATGTCCAGCCCGTCCTCGCGCCAGTTTTTCACCAGTTCGATGGATTCGGCGAGGGTTTGCTCGTCGTTGCCATCGTATTCCAGGACGCCGAAGCGGGCGGTGAGGGGGAAATTCTCCGGCCAGATTTCGCGGATGGCGGACAAGGTTTCGCGGGAGAACCGGCTGCGGTTTTCAAACGACCCGCCGTATTCGTCGGTGCGCTTGTTCGAGTGCGGGGAGAAGAAGCTCTGGGCCAGGTAGCCGTGGGCGAAGTGGAGCTCCAGCCACTCGAAACCGGCGTCGAGCGCGCGTTTGGCGGCCGCGACGAAATCCGCCTGCACGCGCTTGATGTCCTCGACGGTCATTTCCCGCGGCACCCGTGACAGATCTCCTCCGTAGGAGAGCGGGGAGGGGGCGATGGTCTCCCATGCCCGGGGATCGGTGGCCGGGATGTGGTCGTCGCCTTCCCACGGGATGTTCGCGCTGGCCTTCCGTCCGGCGTGGGCGATCTGGATGCCGGGGATGGCTCCCGCCGCCTTGATGGAGCTGGCGATCTTCCGCAGCTCGGAGGCTTGTTCGTCATTCCAGATTCCAAGGCACTTCGGCGTGATGCGGCCCTCCGGGGAGACGGCGGTCGCCTCCACGATGACCACGGAGCTGCCGCCACGGGCGAGCGTGGCGTAGTGGGCCTGGTGCCAGTCGTTCGCAAGTCCGTCATCGGCGGAGTATTGGCACATCGGCGGCACCGCGATGCGGTTGCGGAGGCGGGCGTCTTTCAGTTGGAGCGGGGTGAATAGGTCGTTCATTTTCAGGTCCGGGATTGTTCCGTAGTTCGAATCTATTCGAACTATTGTAATTCGTCAAGAAATAGGGTTTATTGTCCGCATGAGGCAGCACAAGCATCCGAAGATCGAGGAAATCGACCTGATCGACATCATGTACGCGTTGTCCGATCCGACGCGGGTGGAGATCGTCATGACCCTCGCCGGGAAAGGGCGCGCCATGACCTGCGGCGAGCTGTTGATCGACCGTCCGAAATCAAGCATGTCCCACCACTTCAAGATCCTGCGCGGAGCGGGATTGGTGGAAACACTGATCAAGGGCACGGAGCACATCAATTCCCTCCGCCTGAAGGAACTGGAGGAAAGGTTCCCCGGCGTGATGAAGGCCGTCTTGAAAGCGTTCCGCGCCGGGATGGCGGACGGGTGAACGCGGGGCCGGCCACCGCCGGAAAAGAGGATGGGCCGCAGGACATGGATTCTCATCCAAAGCAACCAATGGAAAATCGCCCCGACTTCCTCCTGCTGGGAATGGGCCGTTCCGGTCATCTCACGCTGCCCCGGTCCGATGTCCCGCCCGAGGCTCTCGCCCGAGGCTCTCGCCCGAGGCTCTCGCCTTCATCCGCGAACGCTTCGCCAGCCACGGCCTGCCCACCAAGCGTGCGTGAGCCGGGCGGGTGGGGAGCCCATCAATGCACCCCTGGGCGGGGGGCGGAATGGTTTGCCTGCGGCTACCAATCGACGCATTCGATGAAATATTCCGGCGCGCCGACATATTCACCGATCTCTCGAGGCGTGAATCCGAATTTCTTGAGCCGGGACTTCGTGGCGTATTCGTGATGCCGGCCGGAATCATGCCCGCACGCGGGACAACCGGAATCGGTGATGGATCGATCATCCGGGGACCTGGAAATCTCGTGGGAACGAGGGGAGGTGTAGGTCCCTATGTAGTGATCGACCTCTCCGCAACATGCGATGATCGCTTCACATGAAGCGCATTCCAAAAGGATCAACGGACCCTGCCCGCCGCAGACACACCATTCCGGGCAGCCGCCTTTGTCGAAGAAGTAACGCACATCGAGTGGATTGGGCATGGGTTTCGGAATGGAGGACGGTGGTCACGATATCTTGCTTACCCCATCCTTCAAGAGTTTCTCCCTCCCCCTGGCGAAGCGCTTGCGGGCCATCTCCGGAACGGCGTCGGGGGAAATGAAGGTCCAGGGGACATCCTGCCCGTTGATCGTCCACCAGAGTGTTTCCCCTTCCTGCCGCAGCTCATGGGTGACCCACTTGTCATATCCCGCGAGCCTGACTTCCACCGCGCTTGGACCGCTTGCCCTGAAATGAACCGCCAGGAAAACCATGCTGAGGGGATCCGCTCTCTGGGTCACGGCGCAGACAAGGAACTTTTCGGAAGGGCCGATCCACATGTAGTCAAGGCACGACGCGTCCACATGGGACGGGCAGTTCAGGAAGGAATCGGTCTCGGGAATCATGGCATCGGAATCACTTCGCGGGCCTGCCGTCGGTGGCCGGTGCCTTGTCTGTCCGATCCGTTTTGATCCGCCGCAGATGGCGGATTCCGCCTTCATTTGAAGTGCCGAGCGTCAGGAGCATCCGGTTTCCCACGGCCGCCTGTGGGTCCGAAATCCCGAGATCGCGGGCCGGACTGTGGATTGCGAAGCTGACGGATTCCCCCCGTTTTCCGACTCCTTCCACGTCCTGCTCCAGCGTCACTCTCAGGAGATGGCGCGGGTCGATGCCGGTGACGATCACCTTCTTGTCGAATTGCCGGGTGATGAGGATTTCGTCGATCCTCGCGCTGAAGCGGACGTCGTCCGCCGAGACCATGGAGGGCGAACCCAGCCAGATGGAGAATGCCATTGCCACTTGAGCGAGGGGAGGGATGTGCATTTTTTCCAATACGTTTGATCTGATAGAGGCAGGCTGCCAGCTGACGGGAAAGAGGATGTCCGGATGATGATTTTTTGCAAACCTTCTCCTCTGACTGTCGGGGTGGGGATGGATTGGGAGCTGCCGATGTTTGCCCCCTCACAATAATTTTCATCCCCACCGCACCGCCGCGCTTGCCGGGGGGCGGGATTTTGCTAGGAAAAGCCCGTGGCGCAGCAAAGTGACGTTCGGGAGGTCCTCCAATACATCCCCCAGTTCCGTGGGAAAATTTTCTTCGTGTTGATCGAGGCCGGCATCCTTCCGGAGCCGGCGGTCGCCGAGACGTTGCTGGATCTCGCCGTGCTCGAGGACCTCGGCGTGAAGCTGGTGCTCGGGGTGCTCGGCGGGGACCTCAAGGATCTCTACGACTGGACGCTGGAGTGCGAGATCATGGCCGCCCGTGTTTCCCGGCCCATCACGGATCCGCTGGCGGTGAAGGAGGCCCTGGAAATCCTCGGTCGCGGGCAATCCGCCATCATCGACGCCTCGGCCACGGGGCCGTTGGACCTGCCGGTGGTGGACTTCGCGCTGCGCGTCGGCGTGACGAAAGTGATCGCCCTGTTGGAAAACGAGATCCTCATCGATGGCGCGCCGGTGCATGCCATCCGTGCGAAGGACGCGGCGTCGCTCGTGCCCCAGACGGATGCCGGGGGCGCAGCCCTCCTCCTGTCCGCGGCGGAGGCCTGCAAGCGAGGCATCCCCCGGGTGCACGTGCTGAACGGCCGCCGGCAGGGCGTGCTGGTGGACGAGCTTTTCTCCAACGAAGGCGTGGGCACCATGGTCCACGCGGACAGCTACCGCATCATCCGCGAGCTGCGGGAGGAGGACATCCCGGAACTGCTCGGCATGATCGGCCGCTCCGTGCGGCGGACGAAGCTGGTGGAGCGCACCTACGAGGACATCCAGTCGCGGATCGAGGACTTTTATGTCATGGCCATCGACGACAACGTCGTGGGCTGTGTGGCGCTGCACCCTTACCCGGACGAGGAGACGGCGGAGGTGGCTTGCCTTTACGTGAAGCTCCAGCACGAGGGCCGCGGCTACGGCATCGAGCTGGTGCACCATGTGGAGAAAATCGCGAGGGAGCGGGGGATTCCCCGGGTCTTCGCCCTCAGCAACCGCGCCGCGGATTTCTTCACCGTCAAGCTCGGCTACAGCCCCGCCACGGTGGATGACCTGCCGAGAAAGCGCCGCGAACAATTCGAGGCCAGCGGGCGTGACTCGCTAGTGTTCTCGCTGGTACTGAAGTGAGCCTGGAAACCGGTTTCAATGAAGCCTAAAGGGGGGCGCTGGGAAATGTGCGGGGGATGAAGATTTTTTCACCGCCAGGACGCCAAGGAAGAGGAGGGGGGAAGAAGAGGGGAGTGGTTTTGAATGGGGGATATCGTTTCCTGGAAATGAGATGACCATCCTCAATCCCACCACGCGATGCCCTGGTGCATGAGTCACACGGATTCTCCCGCACCACATGCTGAAGAACCAACGCTCTATTACCCCCATCTTTTTCCGTGTATTTCGTGTATTCCGTGGTTCGCTTTCCACCCACCGGATGAATCGAAACGCAGAGCTGCGGAGTTCGCGGAGGAACACGCGGAGAAGGAATTCCCAACACTTGGCACCACCGGCAAGCATGCCCCCCTGGAAACCCATTCCGTATCCCTCTTCCAAACCTTCTCTTCCTTGGCATCCTGGCGGTGAAAATTTCCCGATGCTGCGGAAATTCTTCAAAATTCCACCCGCCCCGGTTTGACGAAGGATCGTGCCATGGCCACTGTGTGGATGTGGGTCTCAAGAAGATTCCACCGCCAGGACTCCAAGGCCGCCAAGGTTTTTTAAGAACACAAAGATCCCGTCTTTCGAAATCTTGGCGGCCTCGGCGTCCTGGCGGTGAAAAAATCCAAGCAGCTTTCCCCAACCCCACTTTCATTCAAAACCCCATGAAACTGAAATTCTGCGGTGCCGCCGGCACCACCACCGGTTCGCAACACCTGCTTGAGATCAATGGCAAGCGCATCCTGCTGGATTGCGGGCTCTACCAGGGCTCCCGCAAGCACGCCTATGACATCAACTGCTGCTTCCCGCACTTCGATCCGGCGTCGATCGACGTGGTGGTCCTCTCCCACGCCCACATCGACCACAGCGGGAACCTGCCGAACCTCGTGAAAAAAGGATTCACCGGGAACATCCACGCCACCCACGCCACGCGGGACCTCTGCCAGATCATGCTGGCGGACTGCGCGCGCATCCAGGAGAGCGACATCGACTGGCTGAACAAGCACCGCCGCCGGCAGGGGCTGGAGCCGGTCGAGCCGCTCTACGACGAGCGGGACGCGGAGCGCTGCCTGCGCCAGTTCGTCACCGTCAGCTACGACCGCCCGATGATCATCTCGGACGGCGTCACGCTGACCTTCGTCGATGCCGGGCACATCCTCGGCAGCGCGCAGGTGCTGCTGGAGATCCACGACCGCGCCGATGGAAAAACCAAGCGCTTCCTCTTCTCCGGCGATGTCGGGCGCGGCGGAAACGAGGTGCTGCGCGACCCCGTGCCCGTCCAAAACGTGGATTTCCTCCTCATGGAAAGCACCTACGGCGGCCGCGAACACGAGGCACCGCCCGGCTACGGCGCGCACTTCGGCGAGATCATCCGGCAGGCCGTGCTGCGCGGCGGCAAGATCCTCATCCCCGCCTTCGCCGTGGAGCGCACCCAGCAGCTCCTCTACGTCCTGCACGAGCTATTTGAAAACGGCGAACTGCCGGAAATCCCCGTCTACGTGGACAGCCCGCTGGCCGTCAGCGCCACCGAGATCTACCGCCTCCACCCCGAGTCGTTCAACGACGAGGTCTACGAATCCCTCTTCGAGCGGCAGAACCCCTTCGGCTTCGAGGGCCTCACCCTCGTCCGCTCCGTGACCGGCTCAAAGGCGCTCAACGACGTCATCGGCACCGCCATCATCATCTCCGCCTCCGGCATGTGCGAGGCCGGCCGCATCCTGCACCACCTCAAGAACAACATCGGCGATGCGAAGACCACCGTGCTCTTCGTCGGCTACTGCGCCGAGAACACCCTCGGCCGCCGCCTGCGGGACGGGGAAAAGGAAGTGCCCATCCTCGGCAGCGTCAGCAAGGTCCGCGCGAAGATCGAGATCGTCGACTCCTTCTCCGGCCACGCCGACCACTCCGAACTCATCGACTGGTTCCAACGCACCACCGGCCCCAAACACCGCACCTGGCTCGTCCACGGCGAACCCGACAGCGCCCAAAAACTCCGCGAAGGCCTCACCGCCGTCCACCCGGCCACCGTGGAAATCGCGGAACTGGGGGGAGAGGTGGAGTTTTAGGGGTATGAGGCGGAAAACCTAATCACAAACACCCTTGATTGTTTCGCAGGTGGAGATTGAAAGAGGAATATGACTAAGGTTGAAACACGTTGCCATCTGTGAGCAGATTTTTCTTCACATCAAACTCAATATAACGATCATTGACGTTGGGATTGAAATAGGAGACTACCAGTCCAAAATTCGCGTAGAATCCTTTTTCGATGTTTCCGCTGCTGAAGTCAAAGTCGCCGTAGATTTTTCCATAGTTGGCGCTGATGATTCGTCCGTCGGGCAGGGTTTTTGTGCGTGTGCGGAAGTAAAAATTTCTTTGGTGGTCAACGTCCGTTTTTCTAATGCTTCCTTGATCTGAAGTAGTGTGAAATCTGGTTATCTGGTTGACGTAACCCGAGTCGGGTGCGACGTAGTCGGAGATATAGCGGCTTCCCTGAATTCGGAGGTCGCGTATATCCTTCCGTTGCGGCGTGAGAAATTCCACGACACCGTCATTTGGATTTTGAAACCTGACGATCAGTTTCAGGGCGTTGGATTTCCTGTCCGTGTAGTCGCCTTCAACACGGAAATGAAAATCCGCGGTCTCGCCCTTGCCCAGCGGCGGGAGTGCCTGGCCGAGCATGAGATCGTAGCCATAATCCTTGTTCAGTTCCGGCACGCGGGTGTAGCCGCTCAATTCGCCTATGTTGCCCTTCGCATACATCGGAACCGGATTTTTGACCGGCCTCATGACCGGCTTGATGTCGGCATGATAAGAAGACCTTCCGCCGGCCGCTGCCGGAATCCAGTTGTCCTCCACCATGGATGTCGGATACCAGCCGTCCTTTTCCACGGCCGCCGCTGGCGCAGGGCCGCCGCTCTCGTGATGGACGGACTTGTAGGTGATCGCGGCGACTCCTTCCTCATTGGTCCTCACCACAGGATTCATCCTGTTTTCACCGGTCGGCAGCGGGCTTGTGAAGTCAACGCGCGAGGTATGAACCGCCGCGTCAGGCAGATTCCGACCGCTTTCATCGACCACATGAACACGCAGCGAGTAATCTGCCGTCACTTGCTGGTCGCAGGATGCGAGTTGGCCCGAAATACCTATCAATAGTAGTTGGCGGAGTATCTGCATTTTATGTGATCTATTTCAAATTTCCAATAATCACGAATCTTTCGAACGTTTTCCAATTGTGAGTGAATGCTTTTTCTCGGATATCGCTGTGAAGCCAAGGTCTTGATGTGGGATCACTTGGACCTTGGGCGTTTTCGTTGGCATTGGAGAGCGGCCATCGCAGTGGGTCAGTTTTCATCGTGAGATTCAAGTCAATATTTGTAACGAGTCCATCGAGCTCCAGTTGGGGTAACGAGTTCCTTCCGGCGGCGAAACTAGTACATGGGATCATTTTAGAAATAATAGTATTTCTGTTGCTATAAGCATGATTTGATCCCGTTGTTCCAACGCACCACCGGCCCCAAACACCGCACCTGGCTCGTCCACGGCGAACCGGATAGCGCCCAGAAACTCCGCCAAGGCCTCACCGCCGTCCACCCGAGCACCGTGGAAATCGCGGAGCTGGGGGGAGAGGTGGAGTTTTGAGGGTATCATTAGAAAAACCTAATCGCAAACGCGCTTAATTGCTTTTCCGTTGAATATGGAGCAGGGATGAATATGATTAAGATCGATGGATATTGCCATCTGCGAGCGGATTTTTATCGACATCAAACTCAATATTCTCATCACAATCTGCTCATGTTTCAAAAACTGAGATGACGCCGGCATTTCTTGCTTTGGCGGAAACAATCAGTTGCGTCAGCACCGACAGCATTTGTCTGATCGTCTCATCCTCTTCGTCGTTACTCAAAATTGCATCAAGTTCCTGCTGCCATTGGGTGGCTTGTAAAGCATTTGCGATCCGGAAGCAACGTTCCGGCGACAGCGCGACGCTCAGAGCTCCGAAGGCTAGAAGTTTCATATTTTCCGGAAGGTCTGAAGCCGGTTGTCGCGGAATCTGGGGTTCCATCCATTTCCCCGCAAAAGGTAGCAGAAGGTTGTCGAGAGCTTCCTTTGTGTCCATATCGAGATTTGTCCGCAGCGTGGGATAGCGGGACGCCAGCAGTCCCAGTCCTTTGGAGCTGACCGTCACGGGAAAACCGCCTCCGGAATCATTGTGTTCCCAGAGCCATGGATTAAGGAAGTCTCCAGCCAGGGACATTGCTGTTTCAAAGTCGCCATCGTCCTTGGCATCCTGGAGCTGTTGGCCAAGTTCGGTCGATTCAAATTGTGCGAGGAAATCGCTCCAATTGAGAGGTGTTGCGTGAAAATCGTTCATGGGATTAGATCTGTTTCGTATTTGATTGATCGACGGGAAGCAGTGCCGCCGGACCATACATCGGCTCGTCGCAGATGGTCCCGGAGCCTGGCGGCCATTCGCAGTCTTCGTGGAAGAAGAGCTTCCAAAGGCGTTGTTGCATGCGGCCCTGTTCGCCATCCGGACGGGTAAAGGCGGTGGGCCAGCATCTGAGGTAGAGGTAATTCGGAGTGTCCCGCTTCTCGATGAAGAAGTCTGCCGCTAGTGCGTCTTCTTTGGTGCATTTCGCATACTGCCAGAAGTGCGGGCCGAGCCACATTTCTGCGGTGGGGTAAAAATTGACTCCTGGAATCAATTCCTTGCATCGTCCCGGATTTTTGGAAATATCAATAAATATTCTAGGTTCAAAAGGTCCACAAAAGTTCGGTTCTGGGTAGGTCCTGTATCCAGGAGGAAAGGTTCCATTCCGGAATTCATAGAAATCACTTTTTAGTGAATCCCATTGCCACGCCTGATAAGAAATGAGATATTGCCAAGCTCCGATCGATGGCCACCGGGTGAGAAGGATATCACACAAAATAGACCAATTATCCGGTGACTTGGCTTTCTGTCCGATACGACACTTGAAACCGGAACACCTTTCCCGAAAGTCTTCGCCATCCCAAAGCTCTGATAGTTCGAAACCGACGCTGCTTTCCGAGTAACCGGTGTGCGCACCAAATCCCCTGAGGGATCGCTCTGCTATGAGCGATTCAATTTCAAAAGCAGTCAAGACCAGATCGGGTGATACTTTTGCTTTCGCTTCGAGTGGAAGTTGTCCGGCAATTCCTGAAAAAATGAACGTTTCGGGAAGGCTGTCCACCAACGTCAAATATTCTGCGAGGAGCCTCCAGAAAAGTGACACCGGTTCCACCAGTTGAGGGAAGACCATATTGAAATAAACTCTGTTGGGGAGGCTCATGGGGTATATCAATCGATCGACTCGGATCCCAACTCTATTGGTGAGGCTGCTCAAAGTTCTGTCTTGGTCCAACGCTACTCGCATCAGAGAAAGTCCTGGTATCGATCCTGCGTGGATGCCGCAGTTGGGCTGATGCTATCTTTTCCACACTCGGTGAATTAATTTAGTGGTTCCTGGGCATCAGTTCGGGTGGACCATACATGGGCTCGTCGCAAATGGTTCCGGAGCCTGGCGGCCATTCGCAGTCTTCGTGGAAGAAGAGCTTCCAAAGGCGTTGTTGCATGCGGCCCTGTTCGCCATCCGGACGGGTAAAGGCGGTGGGCCAGCATTTGAGGTAGAGGTAATTCGGTGTATCCATCTTCTCGATGAAAAAGTCGGCCGTCAATGCTTCCTCCTTGGTGCATTTCGCATATTGCCAGAAGTGCGGGCCCAGCCACATCTCGGCTGTGGGGTAGAATATTGTCCTATGCTCGACGACTTTCGTATGTCCGGGATTGAGAGACTTGTCGAACAGGGTCTGGCCAGGACCAATTCCAGCGACATCAGGCTCATGCCGCACTCTATATCCCGGCGGGAACGGTCCCCATGCCCCGTTGTCGAAAGACGATGGATGTCTAAGGTCTTGCCACGTCCGGTATGGCCAAAAAACCTCCCATGCTCCAATTGTTTCATATTCTGACACCACGGTTTTAATAAAAGGTTTCCATTCCATCGGAGCCTTCGCATTGTTCCCGATTCTACAGTTAAGAGAATTATGCTGGAGCGTATAGGATACGCTGATGTCCGTATAGCCTGTATCCACACTGAAGCCCGTTAGTTTTCGAGCCGTGATGATGTTTGCGGCCTCTGATGCAGTCACCACCAGGTCTTGTTCGGATCTTTGCCCCTCCGCATGACCTGTGAGTTGGGATAAACTGAATTTACTCGGCAGGGCATTGTGGCTTTCTAAGTAGTCAGAAAGAAGTTGCCAACATCTCGGCACGTCGATGGGAGCTGACGGAAAGCTAATGGCAAAATAGTTTCGAAGTGGGCAGCTAATCATGGGTAGGAAAATTCAGTAATGATAGTTTGAAGAAATCTTTCCTGAATTAATTGTGGTTTGGTTTCGATATGGTCTGCGATAGCCTGTTTCAACGCTTCGCTGGTGGTGCCCGGTCGTTTTACTATATGCAACTGTAGCGTCGATCCTGCGGGGGTTGCGCCGATCAATCCGTCAATAGCCTTTTTCATTGCTGAGGCGGCTCCATCGGGGTTTTTGAGCGTTTTCATCTGGACGTAGCGATCAAGCGCGGTGCTGTAGTAGTCATACCCGGCCGCGGTTGGATGGTGCAGGAATCCGGCAGGTTTGTAAATCTTCTTAAATTGTTGCAGTTCAAGCAGCAGTCCTCGTGCGTAGAAATTGCTAGGAACAGGAATATTATCGGGATTCCATTCCTCGGGGGTATCCAGTTTCCAAGGATTGCCAGGATCCGGGTCGGATAGGATCTGCTTGAGTCGCGCTTTGGCATTTGGAGAAAGAGGCTCGAGTGAGCCGCCGACTTTCACCGACATATCGTCAGCATGCTTCATCAGGCTCGGATTGCCCTCCATCGATTTGAAGAAACCCTCGAAAAACTCGTCCACGGTTCCATCGGCTTTTTTCACCAGGATGAAATCGTCGGCAACCTTGAGAAAATTTCGTCCTATTTCGGCGGTGAACTCGTCGCCCAGGATGGTGATTAGTCGGGCAAACTGGCGTTCAATGATGCCCTCGCCTCCTTGTTTGACCAACTGCCTGATGTTGGTTTTTCCTACAAGATTGTCAACATACTCCCTCCAAACTAATTTTCCCGCGTTCGCGCCTTCTTGCATGATCTCCATGGCGCTCAAGGGTATCCCCACCCCTGTGGGACCTGTTGACGCAGCAGAGAAGCCGCGCTGGAATGCAGGAGCGAATTCGGCTGGAAGTTGGACGGCTTCCGCGAGCAGCCGCTTAAGAAGGTGGGCGCGTGAGGCCACCGCGGCCAGCGTGCGTTTCGCGAGACTGCCGGAGAGGGCTGCGCCACCCTTGGCCGCCACTTGTGCCAGCTTGGACGAACCGGCGGTCAGTGCGGTGATGGCCACTTGTTCGCTGAGATATCCGAAGATGTAGCCGAAATTGTAACTGACCTGCCGGGTGGCACTGTTGATATCGGCGAGCAGCGGATCTTTTGCCCATGGGGCATTCTGCCAGTGGGTTTTTTCAGCTCCCAGCATCATGCGGCCGCAGAAGTCATCGGCCCATCCTGTCAGTCCGTCAACGAGGCTTGCCCAGACGTTTTTGGTCACTGTCCACGCCTGTTGGGTTCCTCCCTTGATGCTGTCCCAGGTCCGCCACGCTCTTTTCTGAAAGCCTTCCCAGGTGCTGAGATCCTGCTGGATCTGCTGCAGTGGAGCGAAGACGAACTCCTGGCAGATCCGGTCGGCAAGCTGCTTGAGCTCGGTGGCCCGTTTGACGGGGTTGGTTCGCCATTCTTGAAGTTCCGTCTCGGCCTGCTGCCATGCCCAGTTCCCTCCAAACATCAAGCCTTGTTTGATGAGCATCACTGTCATCCAGTCGTCCTGCAGACCTGACTTCACCCCGTCGAACAGTCCGGTGGCGACCGCCGCCAATCCCTCCACCTGGTTGATCACGTTGAAAAATGGAATGAGGCAGGCCCGGGTGAGGTTGTCTATTTCGCCATCGAGCATGGAAGCCGCCTGTCCCCCCGCAGGCGGAGTGGCAAGAACGCCCGGCGGGTTCTCCGCACCGGGCCAGTTGAATGCCGAGCCTTTCACCCAGGCATCCACGTAGGCGATGGTGGAGGCGAAGTCCGGTGCCGCCGTCAGCAGGTGGTGAATCGTTCCTATCGGGGTGGTGGCGTTATTCAAATAAAGTTTGATCTGGACGTTTCCGACCGAGTTGAAGCAGGTGTAATAGTGAATCCGGCGGCTATTGGTGGAATCCCTGACGAACCAAACCTTCTGGCCCGCCGGTTGAAGCGGGGTATCCGCAGGATTCATGATGTCTTCCACCTTGTTGTGGATTCTTGTGGTGCCACCGCCCAAAAAGCCGCCGTATTTTCCGAGGTTTTCGTTCGGCCCGGCGAACTCCATCTCAAGGTTGTCCCAGCCGGCGGGAATTTCAAAGGAGCCAGCCAGAAACTTGTCCCTCGAAACCGCCTGGGAAGGTATGAGAGTGAGACCGACCGTGTCTTCCACAACAACGCCATCCTTCGACATTTCGCATTTGATGGACGTTTTTGCCAAAACCGGACTCACGCCCTGGACGAAAAATGACACGGGTGCGTCGGATGTGATACCGAGTTCGGCGAGGGTGTATGTTCGGCCTGGTTGTATATACGCGGATTGGGAAGTGGGCAGTCCGCCGTTTTGCTTTTTCCAGAGCCGGAGCAACCCGAGACCATTCTGGTATGAGGTCACTGCTCCGGAGGTCGAACTCGTGGTTCCGGCGGGATCGCTGCCCGTATATATGAACTTGATCTTGTCGGAGGAGGCGAAGCCGGAGGCTCTGACTTTTATTTCAGTCATTCCATTGATGCTGTCGGGTATTCCGTCGGAATCATTTTGAGAGTCCGGTTGCACGAGAATGATTTTCCCTGGCTTGTTTTTCAGATCGTTTTCGGTATTTTCCTCCGCGACGGTGGATTCGATGATCCCTGTATTGTCGGAGTCGATATCGAGATCACCCGCGATGACGGTCAAATTTTTTACGACAAAAAGAGTTAGCCCTCCTTTTTTGTATCTCGCCTTCAATGTAAGTGGGCCTGGATCGATCCCGTTGATGTTCCAGTCCTTGTTGTATCCGGAGCCGCCGGAGTGGAAGTAGGTGGCGGCCAGATTACTACTGGATCCCATCGGTATGGTGCCATTCACCGTCGAGAATCTGACAGAACCTGTTCCCGATTCTTTCGTGAGTGTGATGTTTGAGCCGTCGAACCATGAGTCGTCCATTCCGGGAAACTCCAACTCAGGAGAAGCGATTTCGGCCGGGCTTCCTCCTCCCACATCCTTCTGGTCAGCAACAATGATGATCCGTCTGCCGGGAGGCAGGTTTTCCTGATCGACGTCGGGTTGGAAATTCATCGTGCCCAGCTCGATGTGAAAGGTTCCTTCCACACGGAATTTGAGTTTCTGAGGATCGATGACGACTTCTTTTGAGACGGTTCCCCTGTTCCAACTAACGGTTTTCACAACTTCCTTCGGCCCGCCGCCTCTGGGCTTGAACACAACCTTCGCGGTCACCGGGACCTTGGCAGAGGATGTGCTTTTAAACCTGAATTTCACTTTGCCGTAAGTCACCCCCAATCCGTCTTTGCGGACTTTCCACTCGGCGGTCGGGTTGCCGTTCGTCCACTTGGACGGATAGGCCGGTGGGTAAGCGAAAGAATTATATATTACGTTCTCAAGAGTGTTTTCATCCATCATCATCTGCTCGAAATTCATGTAAGCAGGACCATCGAATTGATGATTGGACGAGTGGACGTACGGTGGGACTTCATACTCCCAAAATGTGTCGGGGAACCAATTGTTCGTCAAAAACCACCAGGAATACTGATTGTCGGATGGCGTATAGGGTGCTGGTCCGTGTGCCCCGGTTTCTGAGGGGTCGAAATGGCCGTTTTCCCACCAGTATGTCTTCAAAAACCCGGATTGTGTGGCTACTCCGGTGCGTGGGTCAACTGTCAACGAGTCTTCGGAATCCTGAGTGAAATCATTGATCGCATAGCCGTTGGCTATTCTGTGGCCCACCCTCCAGATAGGACTTTGCAGGCGATAGCGGTAGTAATTGGTGACAAAATATCTTCTTATGAATTTTAGATATCTCCGGTTGTCGTTTTCTGAACCCGGGTGCAAAGGTTTGAGCCCATGCTTGCGAAGCGTTTTCTTCGCCTTTTTGAACTGAATCACATAAGGACGGGATGTGCTGGCCGCCGCGTATGTCGAGGGTGGCGGCGCGCCGGGAGCCGGGATATACTCAGGCTGCGTGCCATCATTTGTGATCTCGGTGACCACTTCCTCGTCCGGAACTCCCTCATCGTCCTCGGTAAGAGTCTGTTGGAGATTCTCGAAACGTAGCGAGAATACCGCCTTGAGCTGGCCGATTGAGGCGATTGCCTTGTCTTTGTCGTCTTGTGAGCCCTGTGTCCAAGGGAAATAATGGTCCAGATTGGCCAGGTCCGCTGTTCCATTTTCCGTCATCTCGGAATAAAGCCATTCGGAATCCATGTCGTGGAGCGCGGTATAGAAGGGATGCGCGATGGCTTTCAACTGGCCGACGAGAAGGGGAGAGAGTTGCGCCTTGGAAAGGGGTGTTCCCGGAGTTGGGGGAGTCCACGAGGGGATGATCTTGCCTGGACCGACGAGTTCCGCTTCGACAATATCGGCAGTTCCTGAACTGACAGCGCGCAAGGCTTCCAAGGCGCGCTTGGCCATGAACTTGGCCTGTCCGATATTGGCAACCGCCAGAGGGTTTCCTTCGGGTGCTTCGTCATTGATCGCCGCATGCCCGTCCGTTCCGACTTCGGTCCACCATGCGGGAGGATCCGCGTGAGTCATCGGACAGAGGACATAAGATATGAAAATGATCAGAATCCTCAAGTGAGGCGAGGGGGGGAGTCGATCAAGCATGACGCGGATATTTCAGGTGGGGAAAGGTGTGAAAATGGGTGCTTACTCTCCAGTATAGATTCCCATGGAAATGTCTCCCTGAGCCTTGCCGAGAAGCACGCTGCCGTCTTTTTTCACCGTCATTGCCGTCGAGCGGGCTGTGGAGCTGCCGTTTCCAACCACCAGCAAGTCACCGGTAACCATAGGAGCGTTCCAAATGCCGAGCGCCACCGAATTGTCCTGTGTCACGCTCAGCCCGCTTCCCAAGGCCCTGCCATGGCCGCTCGCGACGGTGTTTGAAGCACCAAGGGCGACGCCATAATCGCCTGAGACCACATTGGTATAACCAATGGCGTAACCATGCACAGTGCCAATGAGGTTGTTGGCTCCAATGACGCCGACGTTCCTTGGTTCGGTTGAAGTCGCGCTTAAAACCTGGTTGTTTGATCCCGAAACAAGAGAGCTTGTCGCATCCACGGTATTCTCAGTACCGCTGACGATGGTTCCCAAACGCTCGCCTTGGCCTGACCCCTCACTGATCATATGGTCACGCCCGACGATCAGAGAGCCTTTGGCTTTGCCGGAACTGCCCGATCCGACAATCAGGAGCGCACCGGTGGGACTCGTCATTGAGGAGGTCCCCACCACCACGTCCTCGCTGTTTGGCGGGCTCCATGCGATTACCCCTACAAGTAGCGCGACGGAGGATAACATGACGAGAGATTTTCTGATTTTCATGAAGGTGATTCTGATAGATTTGGATTTGAAATCGCGGAGGTTCATTCCTCAAGGAAATACCGACAGGACGCGCGATGGGCGAGAATAAGGGCGGCTACGTTATCTTCGGGCTCGGGCGTGGCCTCCGCCGCCTGTAGAGCCGCTTCAACTTCATCCACCGTGGCATCGATGATCCAACCTGAATGATAGAGTTCCGCGATCTCGGCCTCGTCGGCGGGGTTGTCACTGACTTCCAGCATGGCAGGCCTGTGAAGGCGTGTCCGGATCTCCGAAGCCGCCTGTTCCAGCCTTGCCTGTACTTCAGAATCCGGACCAGATGTCGGGCCATCCCCTCCTCCGGTTTCGAGATCGGCTTGTGCTGCCGCGGTCCAGATGAGAATGGCACTGAGTGGAAAGCACGCGAGGACGGTACTGATATGAATTTTCATGGGAAAGGATGTCAGGGAAGGCGGGGGGAGAGGAACAATCGTAAATATCGATCCTGCGTGGATGAAGCTAGGCTGCTTTCACGGTGGGGTGAGTTACTGAACAAAAAGCCGATAAAGTTCAATCTGTTTTTTTGCAACATTTCCGTCCCAGTG
This sequence comes from Luteolibacter yonseiensis, assembly GCF_016595465.1. Lineage (NCBI taxonomy): Bacteria > Pseudomonadati > Verrucomicrobiota > Verrucomicrobiia > Verrucomicrobiales > Verrucomicrobiaceae > Luteolibacter > Luteolibacter yonseiensis. The sequence continues at coordinate 97,421 of NZ_JAENIK010000001.1, forward strand.
AATTAGTTCCGATTTGGTTATGACTCATGCTGGATATTGGCTGACTACACTGCCGCTCTGGACATTCAGATGGGGAAGTGGAGCTATAATTTTCGGTAAAAACCACTCATGTCGTTTGTCCGGATGTTCACTGGTGGCATTCCAGGTTATGGTGCAATGCGTGGATATGGTTGCGGATCAGTTCGTCGCCGGGAATCCCGCGACCGATATCCCGCTCCATGGCGATGGTCAGGGAGGGGCTAGCGAGGGGGGCAATAGGGCATTAGCAGTTGATTTTATAGTGATATATGACGAGGTTCTGCCACTATGAGCATAAGTGTGATCAACCAACTCGTCCGGCAGTGCTTCAACGCTTATGAGAACAAGGACCGCGCCGCCATCGAGTCAGTGCTGGCACCGGATTTCACGTTTTCCAGTCCGGTGGATGACAACATCGGGCGGGAGGCTTATTTCGAGCGGTGTTGGCCGAATTCGGAGCACATCGGGAAATTCGAGCTGGAGCCGGTGCTGGTGGAGGGGGACAAGGCGGTGGTGCGGTATGTGGGGACGGCGGTGGATGGGTCGCGGTTCCGGAATGTGGAGGTGTTCACGATCGCCGGGGGGAAGGTGAGGCATGTGGAGGTGTTTTTCGGCGCGGACACGGCGGAATCCGTGGACGGGGAGGAGATCCGGTCGGTGGTGGCGGCTTGGGCGGAGGCGGTGGCGCGGAAGGATGTGGACGGGGTGCTGGCGCATTTCACCAAGGATCCGGTGAATTTTTTCATGGCCCCGCCGCTGGTGGCGGACGATCCGCTGGGGGAGAACCTGCGGGATTGGTTCGCGACGTTCGAGGGGCCGCTGGGGCACTCGGTTCAGCAACTCCGCGTGTCGGGCGGGGGATCGTGCGCCTGGGCGCATGGGTTGATCCATCTGACGGGGAGGAAGGTGGAGGGGGAGGAGACGGATCTCTGGTACCGGCTGACGCTGGGGCTGGTGAAGGAGGAGGCGGCGTGGAGGATCGCCCACGCGCATGAGTCGGTGCCGTTTTTGATGGATGGGTCGGAGCGGGCGGCGACGGGGTTGAAGCCGGGGGGAGGGGAGGGTTGATGGTTGAGAGTTGATTGTTGATAGTGAAGAGGGAGAGGCGGTGGGTTGAGGGTTGAGGGTTGAGGGTTGAGGGTTGAGGGTGAAGAGGGTGAAGAAGGAGAGGTGGTGGGTTGGCGCGAGTCATCGGGGCATGATCTTCCGATCTATTTGGAGCTACTGCAGGTACGACGGAACCTCCGCCCTCCCGGACCGCGTCTGCTTCCGCCGCCCCTACCGGGGCTTGGATGGTGAGGTATCGCATTCCGGTGGCTTGCGCCGACCGGCTAAAATCCGCCTGTCCCTCCGGGACGGAAGCTGGATGCGGGCACCTTTGATTACGTGCCATTTGTTGCCAGTTTCCAGTGGTGCCGGGGTGCCGGGGTGCCGCGGGGGATGGGTCGGCCGGAGTCCGACCCTCCGGGGGAGCGGTGCTATTTCATCTGGTGGACGAGGTCGTCGGAGGTGCCGAAGATGGTGTCGGGGCCGGCGCTGGCGATCTCGGGTTTGTCGGGGCTGCGGCGGCCGGGGATCTTGTAGTGGTAGGGGGTGCCCCAGGGATCGGGGTTGAGTTTTTCGAGGACCCGGGTCCAGTTGGCGGGGATGGGATCGGTGGTGGGTTTTTCGACGAGCGCGGCGAGGCCTTGCACGGTGCTCGGGTAGTGGCCGATCTTCTGCTTGTAGGTGGCGAGGGCGGCTTCGAGTTTTTGCATTTCCGGATCGGTGGTCTGTCCGGCGGGCGGTGGCGTGGTGAACCGGTGGAGGTTGGTGATGGCGGCGTAGCCGAGGACGGCGATGAGGGCGGTCGTGACGATCGCCCATTTGAAGCGGGAGCGGGTGGGGTGCATGGGGAAGAGGTGGAGGGTCGGGAGTTGAGAGTTGATGGAAAGAGGAAGAAATGCGGGGAGTATGACGCGGGGGCGTTTGGGGTATTCGATTTGGCGGGTGGTTGGTGGAGGAGATTGGCGGCCGGGGAGGGGAAGTTGCAAAGGGGCGCTAAGGAATGCGCGGGCGGAGGAAGAGGTGGCCGGATGACGCGGGATGGGAAGCGTTTTTTCCGGCGAAGGGCGGGAGTTTCCCGATGGCCTGGCGGATGGCCGGCGTCCTTCGGACGGGGTGGCGCCCGGGTGGGATGGTCGGGATTCCGGAGGCGCGCGGCTTGCGATTCGCGGTTTGACAGCGCGGTTCCGGGCAGGAAAAGAAAACACTCTTCGCAAGGCGTTGAAATTTCGTGGAAGTGAAATTTTTAACACCTTTCCGCTTGAAGGGGTGGGGGGTGGCATCGCACCGTTTTTGCACATGGCAGTTTCAAACAAGAAGAAATCACCAACACCCGTCGAGGTAATCGACTGGCTCAATGACGAAGGCGTGTTGGAATTGGATTGGGATTTTCCCGAGGAGGGCGACTTGTTCGCCGCAGGTCTGGACTCGATGGCGGTGATGCAGTTGGTCGTCGCGGTGGAGGACAAGTATGAGGTGGAGCTGGGGCCGGAGGATCTGACGAAGGCGAACCTGGCGACGCCGACGACGCTGGCTGCCTTGATCGGCAGGCGGATTTCATGAAGCCGGCGGGTGGGACCTTCGACGTCGCCGTGATCGGTGGCGGCAGCGCAGGTCTCGCCGCGGCGGTGACCGCCGCCCGTGAGGGGGCGCGGACGGTCTTGATCGAGCGCCATGGCTTCCTGGGAGGCATGGGCACCGCGTCTCTGGTGCATTCGTTCTGCGGGTTGTATCTGTTGAGGAAGGAGCCGGGCGCGGTCCTGGCGAATCCGGGTTTTCCGACGGAAATGGCGGAGCGGATGGCCGCCGCGACGGGGCTGGGTCCCGTGCGGATGGGGCGGGTGGATGTGCTGCCGCAGCACCCGGTGGAGTTCGTGAGGATCGCGGATGCGATGGTTTCCGCGGAGCCTCTGCTGGAAGTGCGGCTGCACACGGAAGTGGTGGCGGTGGCGCGGGGAAACGGCGGGGGAAACGACGCTCGCGAGGGGCATCAGCCGGAGCCCGGGCGTGAGTCTCAGAAGGAGCCGTGGCCGGAGCCGTGGCAGGAGCCGTGGGTGGTATCGCTGGCGGATCGCGGAGGAGTCCGTTCGTTGCGGGCACACGCCTTGGTGGACGCTTCGGGGGATGCGGTGGTGGCGGGTTTGCTGGGGGGCGGCGCGGAGATGGCGGAGTCGCCGAGATTGCAACGGCCCGCGTATGTTTTCGGAGTGAGGTGCGGTGGTGTGCCGGACGATGAAGTGCGCCTGGAAACGGCGGGACTCGTCGTCGAAGGCATCCGCAAGGGGGATCTGCCGCAGGGGGCGCTGGGGATTTCCTTCCGCGCGTCCGGCAGGCCGGGCGAGGTTTTCGGAACGCTGGATCTGGCGGGTGGCGAGGGGTATGATCCGCTGGACGCGGGGTGCCTGGGCGGGTTGGAAATGGAGGGGAGGGCCGTGGCATCGAGGGTGATGGCGTGGCTGGCGGGAAGGTCGGATTTTTGGAAACATTCCTACATCAGCCATTGGCCGGTGCGTGCGGGCGTGCGGGAGAGCCGCCGCTGGATCGGTGAGACGGTGCTGACGGGGGCGGATGTTTTGGCGGGGCGGCGGTTCGAGGATGAGATAGCCCTGGCAACGTGGCCGATGGAGTTCCGCGAAAACGCGCGCGGGCCGAAGCTGAAATTTCCGGAGGGGGATCGGCCGACCGGGATTCCGCTGGGCTGCCTGAAGCCGCGCGGCGTGGACGGGCTTTTTGTCGCGGGGCGGTGTATTTCCGCGGACCACGACGCGCAGGCGTCCGTCCGGGTGATGGGGACGTGCTTCGCCACGGGCGAGGCGGCGGGGAGGGCGGCGGTGGGTGCGTGCCGGGTGGATGGGGATCGATGATTGTGGATGGTGGATGGTGGATTGTGGATTGTGGATTGTGGATGGAGAAGATCTACCGCGGAGGCGCAAAGGTCGCGAAGGGGCGCGAAGGAAGAGAGGGGAGGATCGATGAGGATGAGTGTGAGCGATGATCGAGGAAAGGAAGAGGAGAAGTGGAGGCGAAGGGGGGATGAATCGAAACGCGGAGAACGCGGAGTGCGGGGAGGAAGACGCGGAGGGAGAAAGAGATGGGTCAGAACATAGGTAACACATTTGGTTCAGAACCATGGGTAACACTTTTTTGAAATGGCCTGCGGCGTCAGCCTTTGGCATCAGCCTGTGGCGTCGGCCTGTGGCATCAACGTATTTTGTGTAAGTGTGGCAGCCAGGTTGGGAGGATGGCTTGGCGGTTGAAATCTTGAGGTGGTAGCCGCGCCACGGTTCACTTTTCCGGCGGCGATGACCTTTCGCCAAATTTTCCGGTCCCTAGCCTCTAGCCTCTCAATCTTCGATCTGGAGGCTCGCGGTCCGGGCGGGAATGTGTAGGTTGCGGGTGTGGCGGATTTTTCGATGACATTTCTGGGGACGGGCACTTCGGTGGGGGTGCCGGTGATCGGTTGCGACTGCGCGGTGTGCTTGTCCGATGAGCCGCGGAACAAGCGGTCCCGGTCGTCGGTGGTGGTGAGGACGGGGGAGGTGACGGTGCTGGTGGATTCGGGGCCGGACCTGCGGCAGCAGGCGTTGCGGGAGAACCTGCGGGAGATCGACGCGGTGATCTACACGCACGGGCATGTGGATCATGTGGTGGGCTTTGACGAGTTGCGGGCGTTCTGCTGGCGGAGGACGGAGCCGCTGCCGCTGCATGCCACGGCGGGTTGCATGGAGGTCCTGCAGCGGATGTTCGGCTGGGCGTTTTTTCCGGAACAGCAGGTGGCCGGTTATGTGAGGCCGGACGCGCGGTGGATCACGGGCCCGTTTTCGTATGGGGATCTGCGGATCACTCCGCTGCCGGTGGAGCATGCCTCGGTGGAGACGGTGGGGTTCCTGTTCGGGGTGGAGGGAAAGAGGTCCCTCGCGTATCTCCCGGATGTGAAGCGGATCCCGGAGGCGACGCTGGAACTGCTGCGGGGGGTGGACGTGCTGGTGGTGGACGCGTTGCGGAGTGCGCCGCACCCCACCCATTTTTCCCTCGGCGACGCGCTGGCGACGGCGGCGGAAACGGGCGCGGCGGAGGTCTGGCTGACGCACCTGAGCCACGAGTATGACGCGCGTTCATGCGGGCTGGAGATTCCGGACAACGTGCGGCTGGCCTGGGACGGGCTGACGGTTTCCTTGTAAGACAGCGGAAAACCGGGGCGCGGGCCGCATGGCGCGGGAGGAGGGGCGCGCCCGTGTGTCGGGATCGTTTCTCGACAAAAGTTGACGGAACTGTTAGGTCCCCCGCGTGGTGAGCGCCGTTGGACGCCTCACCTTCCGTCCCGTCCCCGCCCCCTCCAACCTCCGCTTCCTGTGAAACTGCAAAGCTGCCTGGCATCCTGCTTTTTGCGGATGATCATTCTCTTGTTTCTGATCGCGATGGTGGCCATCACTTTCAGCCCGTTCATCGTGGAGCGGTTCGGAGGCATCAAGGTGTGGAGCATCCAGGCATACCGGTGGAAGACATTCATCGGCGAGTGCCTGCGGGGGGAGTGAAGGCGGGAAGCGGCCGCCACGGCGGAGGGCGATGCGCTCTTGCATGCGGCGGGCATCCGGGCATGCTGGTGGGGATGAGAATTTTTTCGCTGATGTGGCTGGTGCTCGCGGGTTTCCAAGCGGTCCTGCGGGCGGAAATTTCTCCGGCGCATGTGGCGGTTCTCTACAATTCGGCGGTGCCGGAGTCGCGCAAGGTGGCGGAGTTGTACCGTGATGCGAGGGGCATTCCGGCGGAAAACATGATCGCGATGGACATGCCCGCCACGCCGGATATTTCGCGGGAGGATTACGACCGGACGATCGCGAAACCGCTGCGCCGGCAGTTCGAGGCGCGGGGGTGGTGGAAGCGGGATTTCCAAGGAGACGGGGTGACGCTGCCGGTGATGAACAAGATCCGGGTGCTGGTGACGGTGCGCGGCGTGCCGCTGCGGATCCGCCAGGTGCCGAAGCCGAAACCGCGCGAGGGTGCCCCGCCGCCGCCCGCCCCGGCGAATCCGATAGAGGGACACGACGAGGCGTCCGTGGATTCGGAGCTGGCGATGTTCGGCGTGGATGGCGTGCCGACGGACGCGGTCCTGGCGAACAAATTCTACCAGAGCGAGAAGTCGATCTCGGAGATGAACCTGCCGTTCCTCGTGCTGACGGCGCGGATCGACGCGCCGACTTTCGCGACCTGCGAGCGGATGATCCGGGACGCGGTGGAGGTGGAGAAGACGGGCCTGTGGGGGATGGCCTATGTGGATGTGGCGCAGAAGCTGCCGCTGGGCGACGGGTGGTTCGAGTCCGTGGCGAAGTCGAACCGCGCGGCGGGCATTCCCACCGTGGTGGATCGCTTCAATGACACGCTGCCGAAGAATTATCCCATGACGGACGCGTCGGTCTACTATGGCTGGTATGACTGGAACGTGAGCGGCCCGTTCCTGAATCCGCAGTTCCGTTTCCGCAAGGGCGCGGTGGCGATGCACCTGCATTCGTTCAGCGCGGAGCAACTGACGAATCCGACGAAAAACTGGAGCGGCGCGCTTCTGGAAAAAGGTGCGGCGGTGACCGTGGGCAACGTGTTCGAGCCCTACCTGCACCTGACGCATGATTTCAGCATCCTGCAGAAGCGGCTGCTGGCGGGGTTCACCTGGGTGGAGGCCTGCTGGATGGCGATGCCCGCGACATCGTGGCAGGGAGTGGTGCTCGGCGATCCTCTCTACCGGCCGTTCAAGCACCTGGACGGCACCGGTGAAAGAGCGAACGAGGACATTCCCTACCGCGCGCTGCGGGCGGCGATGATCGAGTGGGGCAGGAAGCCGCTGGAACGGGCCAGGCAGGTGGAGCAGGCGGCGGACCGCATGCAAAGCGGCGTGATGGCGGAGGCCGCGGCGCTGGAGATGGTGGAGCAGAAGGACACGGCCGCGGCGGTGCTCATGTTCCGCAAGGCCAAGGGATTCTATGTGAATTCCGAGGACAAGCTGCGGCAGGATTTTCATGTCATTTCCATCGACAGGACGGCGAATCGGAAAGATATGGCGGTGCGCGGGCTGCGGGAGGCGCAGACGGCCTATGGCAGTCTGCCGGGCGGGGACGCGGTGAAGGCATGGCTGGATATTCTCGATCCGCCACCGCCGCCACCGGCTGATCCGACCAAGCCGCCGGGCATCCCGAAACCATGATGGAAGAGCTGACCTTGAAATGACCTACGGATTTTTGCTGGAGTCGATATGGCATCCGCCGCTCGCGTTCGCGGAGGCGGCGTCCGTGCCGCTGCCGCCGGAGCTGGAACTGCAGGCGCTGTGGTTCGGCGGGGCGTTCGGCAGGCACTTCCGGACGACGACGGGGAAAAGTGTGAGGATCGTGCAGTTCGGCGGGTGGAACCGTGGCGCGGGGCCGGATTTCATCCATGCCGCCGTGGAGATCGACGGCGAGACACGCACGGGACCGCTGGAGCTGGACCCATCGGCGGCGGATTGGGATGCCCACGGGCACGCGGAGAATCCGGATTTCAACGAGGTGGTGCTGCACGTGGTGTTCCAGTCGGACGCGCGCCGCATCCACACCCGCACCAGCGACCACCGGGAGGTGCCGCAGGTGGTCATTTCGGAAACCCAGCTGTCCGACGCGCTGGGCCGGCCGCAACGGGAGGTGGCGATCGCCCATCCCGGGCGTTGCGTGGCCCCGCTCAAGGGGCTGCCCACCGGCGCGGTGGAAAAGCTGATGGGCGAGGCGGCCACGCATCGCGCCGAGCTGAAGGCGGCGCGCTGGCTGCGCATGGAGGACGCCCACGGGCGGGACGCCGCGCTTTTCCAGGCGACGGCCGAGACGCTGGGATACCGGGGGAATTCGCTGGCCATGCGGTTGCTGGCGCAGCGGGCGCCGCTTTCCCTGCTGCGGGCGGATCTGGAATCCGCCGAGTCCATCCTGTTCGGCCTCGCGGGGTTCCTTTCCGCGGACCAGCACGAACTGGCCCCCACGGACACGCGCGACTACCTCCGCACGCTGTGGGACACGTGGTGGCACATCCGGGGGAGATTCGAAACGGCGGAGAGCCGGCGCATCCGTTGGAAAACCTACGGCCAACGCCCGGCGAACCACCCGCACCGCCGGGTCGGCGCGCTCGGTGCCCTGGTCAGGGTCTGGCCGCAATACCGCAGGCTCGCCCTCGCCCGGCCGTTCCAGGCGAAGCCGGTCATCGATTTCCTCCAGGAACTGGAACACGGGTTCTGGGAGCACCGGCACACGCTGGAGTCCGCCCCATCCGCGCAGCGCATCGCGTTGTTCGGCAGGACCCAGGCGCTGGAGCTCATCGCGAACCACCTCGCCCCGCTGGCGATGCACGAGGGCGGCCTGAGCTACAAGTCCTACTACAAGCTGCGCAACTCCGCCGCGAACGACAAGGTGAAGCGCTGCGGCCTGCGGCTCTTCGGTTCGAAAAACGCATCCTCCCCGTGGATGCGGCGGGTGTGCCACCACCAGGCGCTCATCCAGATCTACCAGGACTTCTGCCTTGAGGATTCGTCGGATTGTGAGAACTGTCCCTTCCCCGAACAACTGGCGCAGTGGCGCTGAAAATTTTCCCGACCATGAAGATCCAACTCAACGGAAACCCCCACGAAATCGCAGCCGAACTGACCGTGGCCGCCCTGCTGGAAAGCATCGGCTTCGGCGGAAAACCCTGCGTGGTGGAGCTGGATGAACAGGCGGTTTTCCCTCGCGACTTCGCCAGTGTGGCGGTGACGGACGGCGCGCGTGTGGAGGTGGTGACGCTCGCCGCGGGCGGGTGAGGGACATTGATGGCGGCGACCCATTTGACAAGGCCGCACAGCGTTGTGAGGTTGCCGGATCATGAAGCGTAAAAAACCTGACGAATGCGAGGTGGGGGATCATTTCCCGGATGTCGAGGACGGCGTGAAGCCGCATGATTTCGAGGACGACACCATCGCGATGTTCCATCCCATCGCGCCGACGGCGGAGGAAATGGCGGCGTCCGGAATGCTGGAGTGGGAACAGGAGACGTGGCTTTTCCGGAAGGAGAAATCCACGGAGGGAGCGGGCGACGTGTGGGTCCGCATGAGGTAAGGTTTCGGTTTTGTCGCCAGCAGAACCCTGTCATACCAGTTTCCGAAAATAAAGTGACGATTGGAGCGGGCGAAGCTTTTGGACTGCGTGCAGCTTGCTGCAGCTTTCCGTAGTCAGCTTGCTGACACGGCGGAACCACAAAGAATCATTGATTGCTTCTGGTTGCTCCGCAGGGCTTTCGCATAAGGGGAGGCGCGCTCTATGAATTCGAACCTCCGTCCCGGCCAGCGAGCTGGCAGATGAAAGCGGCAGCGAGCTGCACGCAGTCCACGGAGCCGCGACTCGGGATCAGAGTCACCTTATTCTTGAAAACAGGTGTCGGCGGTCCGAGGCGGGCACTCCTTTCTCCGCACTGCGCTCCGTCCTCCTTCCTCTCCTTCGCGACCTTCGCGGTGAATCTTATATCCTTGCGATTTGCCTGAGCCGGGTGGTTGCGGCGGCCTGACGCAATTTACCGGGGATCCACGACCTGGCCGAAGGCGATGTCATGGCCGTCCAGGTCCTGGATGCCGAATTCGCGGCAGCCGTAGGGTTGGTCGCACGGGCCGTAGTCGATCTTCGCTCCGTTCGCCACGAATTCCGCGTGCAGCGCGTCCGCGTCGGACACCCAGAAATAGGCGTTCCACAGGTTGTGGGAGACGGTCCAATGGGGGACCACGTCCTTCGCGTCGTCCGCCTGCTTGAGCATGAGATACATCCCGTCCCGGTGGAGGATCACGAAGTCCGGCGGATCGTTGTAGAACCGGTCGTAGGCAAAACCCATCGCGTCCCGGTAATGGTTCGCGGAGGCGACGACATCACGCACCAGAAGAATGGGCGCGCTGGCGGTGAGTTTCGCTTTGGCATTCATGTCGGTCATGGCGGAACGTCGGGAAATTATCGAATCCGCCTGGCGAAGACAAGCACGCGGGTCGTCGAAGATTTACCGCGGAGGAAATGATCAATGAGAGATGAGGGTGAGCGATGATCGATGAGTGGCAGAGGGGGAAATCGAAACGCGGAGGACGCCGAGCGCGCGGAGGAAGAAGCTGGGGAATTTTGAGGGCGGCTGGGGATGTCGAAGTGATCCACTTTGGATTGTTTCACGTTACGGCACCGCAGAGGAGAGGCGATCACGTATCGCCTCTCCATGGCCGTGTCGTTTGCAACGGAGGGTGACGCATTTTGCGAAAGAAGGCCCGTCCATCAGCGGTCCATCAGGAGGCAAGCCGCTGGAAACGAGTGGATTTCATGGGTTGGCACATCCCTTGCGATGGCTGCGGGAGCTTTTCGAGGATCCGGAGACGCCGGGGATGCGAAACAATAGAACCAATAAACAACCCACGAACTCCATGAAACCTATCACCTATCTCAGCAGTCTTCTCTCCCTCGGCCTGATGTTGCCCCTGTCCGCACAGGTGACCAAAACCACCGAGACCACGGAAACCACCCGCAGCGGAAACGGTGCCGTGACGCAGACGACGACCACCACCACGCAGACATTCAATCCGGAAGCCCGCACCAAGGTGGTCACCTACTTCGACCAATACAAGACGAGCCCGCACGGTCTCCCACCCGGCTTCGTGGGCAAGGTCCATGTGAAGGAAATCCCCACGGCATGGCGGACCACCCGCATCGCCCCGGGTGTGGTGATCACCGAGAAGGAGCGCCCCTATCTCGTCTCCGCCCCGGCCGAGCTGGTGAGCGTCCTGCCCGCTCCGGCGGAAGGTGTCCGCTACTATGTTGCTGGTAGCAACGTGGTTTCCGTGGACGGTTCCTACAGGATCGTCGATTCCGTCCAGATCCCTTCCATCAAATACAGCGAGGATGAGGACCAGATCGAGATCGAGTCCAAGGACGGCAGGAAGACCACCAAGGTCGAGGTCGACAAGGACGACGGCGAGGTCGAGATCAAGGAAGAGGAGGACTGAATTCCCTTTTTTCCGCCATCCACGGCCGGGAGGCATTGCCGGGAGGAGCAGCCCGGCCGCGGATGCGGGCCCCGGGGGCGGGTTTTCAACCGAGACCCGCCGTCAGCGCTTCGGCGTGAGAAGTCTCTGCCAATCCTTGTCTCCAATGAGGGGCATCAGGGTGTCCGGAGGGGCGGTGCCGCCATAGCGGCCGGATGAGGAATAGGTCCACCGCTTCTGGTAGTCCATGAAGCTGTCACCGGGCTTGGGCTGCGGTTCTCCGTTGGGTCCCGGTGAGATGGAGAGGTTTTCAAACGCCAGCCTGGTTCCGTCGCCCGTGGGTTTGTAGATCCGGAGGAAGTAATCCTCCTCGCCGAGTCCGGCGGTGCTGCCTTTGATCTGTTGGACCAGCCGGTTCGAAAGAAGTCCGGCCTTCGCCCCGCAGATCGCCCGCACGCCATCGATGATCCGTTGTTCATCGGCCTGCGCGCCGGCCTTGTCTCCGGGGATCAGCCAGACCATTTCGTCATCGCTGATGGTGAACCCGCTCATGGCCGCCTTTTTCCTTTCGAAAAACCGCCGGAACGCCTCATCCACCAACTCCTGGGTCCGGTCGATCTGCGAGTCGTCCAGGCCGAGAATCCGGAGATCCGCCGCGTTCACTTTCATTTCCGTGAGGACGACACAGTCGAGCCGGTCCGCCATGGCGGGAGGCAGCACGTAATTGCCCTCGGCGTCGATGGTCAGCGGCAATTTTTTCTCCCGCACGCGGGCGGCGCGCAGGGGAGTATCCGTTGTTTCGCCAAGCCTGTCGTCACCTTGGCGGGGCGGTCCGGGCGATGACTGCTTGATGGAAGCCACACCAGAGCGCGACGGCGTCACCGTCAGATGGCCGAAGCCAAGACCAATGCCGAAGGCGGCGAGCGCGGCGACGGATACCGGGAGTTTTCGGGCCTTGGACATCACTTCAGTGGGAGGAGGTGGGACAGGGAGTCCGGGACTTCCTGGGACCTGAAATACCGCGATCCCTCGTGGGATCCCGAGTCTTTCAGTTGGTTGAAAAACGCCTCATCCGGGGCCGCCCCGTTCAGGCGGGTGGATAGGAAGTCGATGACCTGGTAAACCGTGTGTCCGTCCCGCGAAGGGCTGATTTTCACCAGCCGGTCCAATGTGCCGCAGCCGGCGGTGAGGACGTTCAGCATGCCGGTTCCCGCGTTCGACTGGCGGGAGGGGCTGTAACCATCGGTCAGGCGGTAGTGAAGCAGGGGAGAGAGTTCCGGACCTGCGATTTCCGAAACGCGGTTCCTGAGATCCTGCCACTCCTGTTCAGAGGTCGCGGGATCCGTGTGGGGGATGTGGAGCAGGATCTCCCCACCTGAGTTCGCAAGGATTTTCCGGGTGGCCGTTTCCCTCTGCCGCCAACGGAGGACGGTCGAATCGATCGTGGACTTCAGCTCCTGGATCTGTGGTTCCCGCAGACCGAGCAGCTCGCATTCCTTGGGATTGAGAGCGGTGCCATCCATCAGTTCCACCCGGATCCGTTGCAATGCCGCGGGTGGGACGATGAAATGGTCCGCGAGGGCGGGTGGCGGGGTGGTGTCATCTTGCGGCGGGCGCTGTCTTGCCTTGAAGGACGGTGGGGCGCTTCGTTCCGCCGGGGGAGGTGGGGGTGTCGTTTCAAGATGTTTTCCGCCCGGGTTCGGGCCAGGCATGGATGGGGTCAATAGGCGTCCGCACACCACACCTGAAACCAGGGCAAGACCGACCCACAATGGATTTCGGAAGCGGGTGAGGCCGGAGGCGCGCATCAGGTGAAACATTTTAAATGTGCCCGTGCGAGTCAATGAAACACACCGGGATTTCACCGGGACCGGCGGTCACTTGTCCTCAAACGGCTTGTCCGCCGCGCCCGTCCAGCGTTGCAGGGTGAGGGTGGCGGTCTGCTTGCCGTCGCGCTTGCCATCGGTGGCGAGGTAGAAAAGCCCGTCACCGAGAGCGGCGATGCCGACGTCCGCCTTTTGATACCATCCGCGCACACCGGTCGCCGCATCCTGTTTGCCGATGGGTGAGAGCGGGAGGGAGAACGTGCCCGCGTCGGTTGTTCCGACCGGAGAGGGGAGGGCGACGGCCTCCACGGAGAAGAGGGTGTAATTCGGAAACGAGGTTTTTTTACCGGCGTAGACTCCCATCAGCCAGCGCTGGCCGGTGTGGTCGTATTCGAGATTCTGCACCCCGTAGGTGGTGTTTCCGGTATGGATGAAATATTTCCCGTCCGCCGCTTCCGGCCCGCTGCGGTGCGGGGCCGCCTCGTCAAGCGGGCGGGCGTGGCGGGCGAGCCAGTCCGAGGCATCATATTGCAGCAGGATCTGGTCGTCGTTGTCGGCGCGGGCCGTATTACTATAAATACCGTAGGCGACGGTGAGGTATTGCTTTCCCCCTGTCCGTCCGAAGCGGGGGCCGAAGCTCACCCCGTCGATCCCGCTGCAGCCGTGGCGGTGGTCCGGGGTGTCCGCCTTGTCCCCATCGAAACGGCCGTCCGCGTTCATGTCCGCGGAGTAGTCCTTCACGACCTCCGCCAGGTGCACGGTTTGAAAGATGTCGGAATCCTGCGCCTTCATGTCCGTGCGGTCGATCCTGCCGCCGTCGATGATGGCGATGTAAAAGGCGTTCTCCGCCTTGTATTCGAGCGACCCGTAGATCCGTCCGTTGGTCTCATCGATGTCGAGATCGCCGAGATGCCCGGTGAATCCCCCGATGGTGCCGATCACGTTTCCCTTGAAATCGATCTTCACCAGCAGCCGGGTGAACGAGAGGTAGATGTGTCCGTTCCGGCGATCCACGGCGATGCCCTGGACGTGTCCCGCCGGCCATGCTCCGGCGTCGATCACGGCAGGTAGATCCACGGGTGGCGTTTCGGCCCGGGCGGGTCCGGCGATGCAGGAGAGAAGGGATAAAACGAGGGAGAGGGCGGACTGGCGGGAATTCATGTCGGATGTGGGGCGGTCGGGCGATTGGCGGGAAAAGAGCTTTTCCGTGTGCCGCCTGGCGCGGAGGTTCGATCTGGAAGGAGTTTTTTAAGAAGGCGGCGGATGGTGGCCAAGGCGGATACGGTTACCGTCTCGTAACACTTCCGGAAAATCGCGGATGCCGCGAGTCCGGATTTTTCCGGTCGACGCGGGAAGCGCGATGAAGCGCGATGAAGCGCGGACTCCGGAATCCTCCAATGGCCGCGCTGCGGATGCCCGCCACAGGTGATTTTTTCCGCCGGAAGGCATATCCATACAGGCGCGGTGAAGCGCGAATAACATATCTATTTTTAATAAAGAAAAAGCCCATGATTTTGATCGATTTTCATGGTGGTTTATCTATATATTGCCGCGGCGGTGATCGCGCTTTTTCCTCCCGGAAGAGGGCGGTTGTTGCGTTCCATTTCCGTTTCCCCGCCTACATGAAAGCCGTCTTTTCCAATGATCTCCCTATCTGACACGCCATCGCCCGCCGGACCCGCCGCCTCCCTGACCGCAACCCTCGAAAAGGTCATCTGGCAGGTATGCAAATCACCGGACCATCTCCCCGAGGAATATGGGGAATGCCGCCGGACCTGGCTCGATCACAATCCGGGATGGCGTCTCGAACTCGTCTCCAATTCGGAGAGCCGCTCGCTGTTCGCGGAGCTTCTGCCGGAATATCTCGATGTGTTCGACTCATTGCCGCTCGGCGTCATGCAGGCGGACATGTGGCGCTACGGCGTGCTGCTGGTCCACGGTGGTTTCTATGCGGATGTGGATACCTATTGCCTCACGCCCATCGGCACGTGGCTCCCTCCGGAGGACGAGGGCATGCTCCACCTCTCCGGCGAGGGCGGGACACCATGGTTCTGCCAATGGGTGATCCCGTCTCCGGCGGGACACCCGGTTCTCCGGGTGGTGCTCGATCTGATCGCCGAACGCGTCCGGGCGGACGGTGGCGTGGACCTGGAGCGGGACGACTGCGTCCACTACTACACCGGGCCGGAGGTCTGGTCGGAAGCGGTCCGGCGGACGCTTGGCACGGATCTGTCGATCGAGGAAATACGGGAGAACCAACATCTCGCCAGATCCGCCGGCGTCATCGTGCACCCGACGCGGTTTTTCGCCCATCAGGTGGTGCGCCACGGCTACGCGTCATTCACCTGGGGACGGCGGGGATACGTTTCATGGCGGGATGACATCCGGAGCAGGTTCCTTGAACACAGTGAACCCCGTGCCGCGCTCCTTAAAACGTTGTTCATTCCGCGCGCCTGTCCCTGGTTGAAACGCTACGGCGCGGAAAACGACGCGGCGTTCGTGCTCAGCGAGGAAATTCTGGGGAAAAGCGCCTACCTGCTCGCTCTGGGAAAAGACACGGAATTCAACCGGCAGGTAGCTTCCGCCGGGACGAGGGTCATTTCCACGCAGGATCTCCCGGCCGGGACGGCGGAAGGGCTGGAGCCATGGGTGGAGGCATGCGGCAGGCTCGTGCGGGACATGCCGGAGGACGGGGCAACGGCCCGCCCGGATCTCCCGGATTTTTCAATGAAGATGGATGTGGAGGGGCGCGAATATGGGCTGCTGGACGATTGTCCGCCGGAAGTGCTCGGACGCTGCGCCCAACTCGCCATCGAGTTCCATCACCTGCCGAACTGCGGAGTGCTCGACGGGGTGGGAAGCAGGTATTCCTGGGAAACCCGCGAGGCGGTGGTGAGGAAACTGCTGGAGACCCACCACCTCGTCCACCTGCACGCCAACAACTACGGCGGACTCATCCATGGTTTTCCCGAGGTGGTGGAATGCCTGTTCGTGAACAAGAAATGGTTCTCCGCCGAGCCTGCGGTCTGGGCCACCGCCAGTCCCCGGGCGGAGCTCGACCGACCGAACCGCCGCCATCACCCGGAGCTGGTCCTCGCCTGGTGGATGGACCAGGGCTGCGGGACACCCCGTCGATCCATCTCCGCCGCCTGAGCCCGGTCTCTCCCCGCCGCCCATGGGGCCTGACATGGTCCCGAACCTGCCCGGTGCGCCAGCGTGCCGGGCCGGGTGTCATTTCTGATCAGGATTCCCCGTCGTCATCCACCAGCTCCTCGATCAGCGTCAGATCCGCCTGCTTTCCCTCCTTGAGGTCGCCGAGCACGCCCTTCCTGATTTCATCCGTGAGGACGAAGGCACCGAAGCCGTCGCCTTTGATCGAAATCACCTTTCCCTCATCGATGGTCACCACCACCTTGCCGATTCCGCCGAGGTCGGCCTTGGATTTGCCGGTGATGAAAACGTCTTTCGGCAATGACGCATCGGTCCGGTTCCCGAGAGCGACCACCTTGATCTTGCGCGTGGCATCGCTTGTCTTGAAAGTGATCTCGTAAGACTTCTTGTCATCCGCGACCTTCACGGAGTCCAGCACCTTGGCCGCGTCATCCATGACCACGATCGTCAATCCGGTGGGATGGACCTGATCCTTGGCAGCGTCTTCCGATCGGGCGTATCCGCAGACGAGCGACAGGCAGAGCAGGGGTATCAGTTTTTTCATCACTGCCATCGTGTTCCTCCCCTCGTTCCTGTCAAGGAGTCAGAATCCGGCCAGCCCGCATGCCTCCGGTCTTTCCGGGCGGGGAAACCTGCCGGACAGGGACACCCCTGAAGCCTGGATTCTCTACCGAGACATCGGCGCGGCATCCGTCCCGAATCCTTGGGATTGTTGAAAAATCACGAGAATCGTCATTTTTCAAACAACGTGGCATTTTTCCCTTGCCACATGGCGGTCCTAAATCCCAAGGTCCGCCCGCGTCCGCAAGGAAGCAAATCCGGCGTAGCTCAGCGGCAGAGCGGGTGACTGTTAATCACTAGGTCGTTGGTTCGATCCCAACCGCCGGAGCCACTTTCAAAAGCCTCAACCTCAAACGGTTGGGGCTTTATTTTTTTCCATCAAATCCGCTGTAGGCACTTTTTGTAGGCACGTGCGCGCATCCGCGAGCGGGTGGATGGGTCCATCGGAAACCGCTACGAAATCCGCGACTCTGACGGCAGGGAAATTGCACCTGCCCGCACTGAGAGTCACCACCGCCGATGTCAGGACCGGGATGGAGCCCGGGACCTCCTCCGAGGTCTGCCGGAGAATTCCTACGGTTGCCGAAGGTCATCTGGGCCGATGGAGGTTACAGCGGAAACTAAGTACGGCAGACCGGTCGCCTATCGGCAGGGAAGTCTCAATCAGCCAGAATCTCCCGCGCTTCGGGGGTCAGACGGAACGGAATGGCGTCGATGGGAACGATCAAGCCCTCTTTGGTCCTGACCACGTTGGCGGGCCGCAGATCGAACACAGCCACGTCCTCACGGATGAATGCGAGCGAGTCGGCATAGCCTATGGAAAACCGCGCAGGAAGCGGCTGGAAGCCGAGTTCGGCCATGAGGAAAACAATCTCGTCCGGGGTGGCGTCCTCCCCGCGAATATGAGGCTGCCGGGTCACGATTCGGGGCCGGTGGCGTTCCCCGGCCACACCGACGAAAGAAACCCGGTCGGCGAAAATTTCGTTCTGTAATAGGAGCCTTTCCAGATATTCCAAGGGAAGCGCGGGCTCCAACGCGGGGGCTCCGAAATTGAAGGTAACCACGTAACCCGCCGCGGCAGGCTTGGTAAACTTGAGCCACGTGCGGCTTTCCTCGATGAACGTCAGATCGTGCTCCCTTCCGCCTTCCTTCAACGGTTGGAGCCCTTCGAAGAAGCATCCCGATCCTTCGGCCCACTCGACGAGTCGCCGGAAACTTTCGTCATAAAGCGACCATTCGTCGATTTCGCCATCCGGTCCACTTGGGCGTAAGCGTCCCGCGAGCTCGTTGCAGGCGTCGCAGAGCGGGCGGTCGCGATCCGGTTCAGATAAGCGTTCTGTTTCATTCAACTGCCGCCATGGTAGCCCCTTTCGGCTGGCGCCTCCAGTCAAAATCCTAGAGCCGCACTCAGAAACCGACGCGCCCTCGCTTTTCACGCTGCCGCGATCATCCACCGGCCTCCCGATGCGGCACAGGTAGAAGGTTTCCGGCAATGGATACAACATAGCCGGGAGTGGTTTGCTTTCAGAGGGCCTGTTGCCGTTGGGTTGCCGTTACGGGAACGGTTTGCCATCGACTTGAACCTCTCTTCAGGTTGAAGTGTGGCGGACTGAACCTCGTTTGAACGGCGTCCGAAGTTTGCCACTCCGCCGTTCATTCCGGGCCGGCGAGGTGACCATCCATCGGCAAATGCCATTCGAAGGCATTCTGGATCAATAAAATGAAAAACGTCGACGATATCATATCGATCACCGGACCACGTATCCGGGACGCGGTGAGCAACTTTCTTATCCCGTTGCAGACAACCCGCGTCGTGGGCCGAGAGGCTTTTGGCGAACTCCATTCTTGTGTGAAGGAGCTTGCAAAACAGTTGAAAGGCCACGATTTGGTTCCCAAGTCGCTTCTGAACGAGATTTATGGGACCATGCAGACGTTGAGAAACGAAGCGCCTTATTTTAAAGGTGAAACATCGACACTGGAGGATATGGCGAACCAGCTGGAGATGTCGCTTGGCCTGATTTTGATCGGAGAAAGCCATGAAGACCGGGCTTCCGGTGTGCCACGAATCATCTGATTCGTCACCAGTTCACCACAGCCCGGCAAGTCATCAAGGTGCGTCCCTCAAGTGCAGCAGGAGGATGCGGCGGACTTCGGCGATGGCTTGCGGGTTCTGGTGGGCGCTGTGGCCGGAGGGGACGATTTTTTCGGAGAGGGCGCCGTCGAGATGGGAACTCCAGTAGGGCACCACTCCGTCGCTGGAATGAGGAGTGTCGCCCTTGCCGCGGTCTCCGATGATGGAGTGGTATTTCTCCTCCCGGGCGATGGGGATTTTGCCGATGGCTTTCACAAACCGGTTGTTGGGTGCCAGCGTGTCGATGCTGCTGGGCGCGCGGTCCAGCGTGAGGGCGGTGGCGTCCAGGGTGATCACATTCACCAATGCGTCGCGGGTGTCCGCCAGCAGTCTCGGGACGCGGACGAGGCGCGAGAACAAGCGGCCGAAGGAGTTGATGGCGATCTCGCTGCCACGGTGGGGGGTGGAGATGAAGATGGTGCGGGAGATGTCCTGGCGATGCCTGAAGACCAGCGTTTCCTCAAGCTGGCCGCGGAATTTCCCGGGGATGACCGTTTCTTCCGGAGGTTTGCCGAAATAAGCCCGCCAGAGGGTGTCGCCGGAATCGGTGAGCATCAGCCGGGCGATGTCTCCCCCCATGCTGTGGCCGAGCATGACGACGGGCTTGTGGCCCGGGAATTGTCTGCCGATGGCGTCGAGCTGGCGGCGCAGGAGGGTGGCGGAGTAGGGATAGGGGTAGCCGCTCGGATAGCTGAAGACCCAGAACTGGCATCGCTTGCGGATGACGGGGTCCGCCCGGAGTTCGTTCAGCATCGGGGTCCAGGTCGCGGGGGTGGAGTCCAGTCCATGGACCAGCAGGACGGGAACACGTTCGGGATCGTAGAGCTGGAGCCGGGTGAGGCGGGCGGTGTCCGCGTAGCGCTCGGGATCGAGCAGCCGCACGAGGCCGAGTTTCTCCACCTTCTGGTGATCCAGCAGCAGGGCCAGCGGCGTGCTGTAGTCCGCCGCGAGGGGGAATGTGCGGCCCTTGAGGGTTACCTCGTCCTCGCGGAGGCTTTCGTGGAGGACGAGGTCGGCGCGGTCGCCCTGGAAGGATATCGTCACGGTGGCGGTCCCGTACATGGTGGTCTCGCTGAGGGTATGCTTGAGGCTCTTGTCGGGGTGTTTCACCACCACCGCGACAGGCGCGCCCACGCCATCCTTTTTTTCGAGGGTCTTGAAATAGGTGCCGCCGACGTTGAAGGCATCGACGGAAATCATCCGGTAGTTGGAAGGCGTCAGGCGGGGCTCTGGCCGGGCGAGGCTGGCACGCAGCCGCCATGCGCCGCCGGTCCCCGGAACGAGGACAGGAGCGGCCCATGGATCGAGCCCGGCCTTGTCGATGGCATCCACGGCACGGGCCACGGCGTAGTTGTAGGCGTTGAACGTGGCGGGCGAACGATCGCCGGCCATGATGCGGTTCTCCATGGCACGGGCGGAGGAGAGCGCGAAACCCAGCGAGCCGGCGGGATCGCGTTTTGCCAGTGCCATGGTCCGGCGGTTCTCTTCCGCGACCTCCGCAGGCACGTCCTCCGGAGGACGCGGCACGTGGTTTTTCACCGAGGTGGTGGAGGCGCAATGGCAGAGCAGGAATACGATCGAAAGCGGGGCGATGAATCTCGGTGGGTTCATGGGGAAGGGAACGGGTTCAAGGGTGGAAGATGGCGGGGCCGCAGGCGTTGTTGAAAACGGACGACGACGGGCCACCAGAGACGGAAGGTGGAAACGGCCAGGATGAGCGACGCCAGCCCGAGGGCGGTTTCCCGTCCATGGGCGCGGAGATAACGCGAAGCCCTGCGGGAAAATGGTTCGGGGGGCGGGGGAGGGACGAAAACCGTGAAGGCGCGCGGCGGGAACTCCACGGTCTGCAGCGATTTTTTCGCCGGATCCCACCAACGCACCCGGTAGGCCGGAATGACAAAATTTCCTCCGCCCTTGCAGACGTAGGTGATCACATCCACCCGGCCGCCCCGGAGTTCGCCACGGTCGCTGGCATCCTCCACGAAGGGCGGCTTGCGGTAGATGGCGAGGCCCGGGATCCTGTCGTCCGGAAACGGCGGGAATGCCATGCCGGTGAGATCCGATGCGGACCAGGTGATGGTTCGGACAAAGGCATCGCCCGGCTTCGCCCGCTTTCCCGGCTCGGAGCTCCATGATTCCGATACCTTGAGATCCGCCGAAGTCACCGTCGCCCGCGCGGCATCCCCCGGAGGCACTGAGACTTCGAAAGCAAGGGCGGCGACCGACACGGATGCCGCGACGGGATCCTTGTCCAAGGGCGCCCGCTTGAAAGAGAACCGCGCCTGGAACGGAGGGATTTCGATTTTCCCCGGGCGGTGGGGGAACACCATGAGTTCGTGACGCTGGAGGGTGAATGTCCGGTCACCCCGGGTTTCACTGCTCACCACGGGAGAGCTGACGGGTGGGACGATCAGGCAGCCGGGAATCTTCGGCAGGTCGAATGCGGGGGCTCCCGTAAAATAGCCCGGGGCGAGAAGTTCCACCACGAGCGTGACCTTCTGGCCGGTCCAGATTTCTCCTTCCGTGCCGATGCGGGCCCGGGCGAAGGGTTCTTCTTCGCCACGGGTGAATGGCATGGAGAGCAACAGGATGATGAGGAGCCGCATCATGGTGGGGGAGGGGCTTGGGAGGTCCTTGCCTGGGCCTGCCAGGCGAACTTCGCCTTGAGGAACTGCGCCGGAGTTGTCTTCACGCTGCGCAGCCAGGTGGCTTGCAGGGCGGCGTCGGAGGCGTCTCCGTCCAAGGGTTCACGGTCCTTGTCGTTTTCGTTGCCGCCTTTCCCATCCGTCACGATTTCGTCCGGGTCATAGGCATCGGCAGATTCCTGATCGCGGTTCTTCCCCGAGGCGTCCATGCGGTCATGGCGGGCGATGGCGATCGCCTTGTTTTCCTCCGCCTCCTTCCAGTGTGGGCGGATGGAGAGCGCGCGGTCATAGGTCGCGATGGCGCGTTCATACTGGCCGTGCATCAGCCATGCGTTGGCGGCGTTGTAGAATCCCTCCGCTCCCGGGACGCGGGCGAACGTGCCCGCCGCCGCCTCGAACTGTCCGTCGCGATATTGGGCCACGCCCCTGCGGAAGGCGTCCTGATAAGCGACAGCCGCCTGCTGATAGAGATGTCGCCGCATCAGCCGGTCACCGCGCCGGTCGTCCGATTCCCAGAACTGCGGGTTCCGCAACGAACCCGCGCCAAGCGTGATGGCAAGGAGGAGAGCCGCGGTCTGGAGGGCGCGTTTCATGCTTTGGCGGCGATGGGAACCATCCAGCCCCTGCGGAAAAAGGGTTGGATCAGAAGCAGGAGAAGCGGGACCAGCAGGTAGCCGCCATCGCTCCAGCGCGTGTCGCCGCCGCCCGTCACCGCCGGAGCGAATTTCGCGGCACGTTCGAGGGCGTCGATGTCGGAATCGTCCGGGCGCAGGAGGACCACCTCCGCGTCTGCAGCGGAGGCGGCGGCTTCGAGAGGACGGGTGTCCGGAAGCGGCGCGAGCAGCCTGACCGCATGTCCCGTGCTTCCGCTCCATTTTTGAATGGCCGGAATTTCTCCGGACGCGACCTCGTCGGTGATCCAGAGGATGGAACCTCCCCCGGCTTCCCTCAATGAAGCCGAGGCCATGGCCAGGGCCTCCGCCGCCGCGTCGCCCTCCTCCGGCATGATGGAAGGATCAAGCGCCGCGGCGAAGCTTTCCACGATGGCCGCGTCCGTGGTGGCGGGCATGACCAGATGGGCGCTGCCGGCGTAGGCGATGAGAGCGGTCTTCGAGCCTCCCCGGCGCGACAGGAGATCGTGAACCTTCTGGACCGATCGGGTGAGACGGTCCGGAGCGATGTCCTCCGTGCGCATGGATGGGGAAATGCGGATGACCACGGCGAGGGCCGCCACATCGTCGGCGAAGGGCGAGGGTTCCCTCCGCCACGACGGTCCGGCCAGGACGACCACCGCGACCAGCCAGCCGCACAGGATGAGCCACCACGGTCCGTCGCGTTTTTCCGATGCTCCCGCCTGGAGGAGATAGGGGGCCAGATGGTCCGCGATGATGCCGCGCCATGGCATGCCGGCATCCGACGAACGGCGCATGCCCCACAGCAGCAGGGCGAGGGGAGCGAGGGCGAAAAACCACGCCGGGCGGAGGAAATGGAAGTCATGGATCATGAAACCAGGGGGACCTCCCGCCCCTCCGTGATGGGTGCCCGCGCGGGGCGGAATCTCAAGGTCCGCATCAGGACGAGCACCGTCTGATAGATTCCGGAAAGAACGAAGGCGGCGGCGATGAACCAATGGTGGACGTCCCGGCGCGGACGGCGGCTGACCGTTTCCGTGGAGAGGGTTTCCAGCGCGTCGAGTTTCTCATAAATTTGTTCGAGCTGCCTGCGGTCGGAAGCGGCGGAATAAATGCCTCCGCTTTCAGCAGCCACCGCCTGGAGCGTGGGCACGTCCAGCGCCTCCTCTCCCGCGGCACGCGGATCTCCGACCGAGACCGTGTGGATCACGATGCCCTTGCCCTTCGCGATTTCCGCCGCCTTCGCGGGTGGAATGCGGCTGGCGGTGTCGTTTCCATCCGTCAGCACGATGAGGACCTTCTGCTTCATCGTGCTCCGTTCGAAGAGGGTGATCGCGAGGCCGATGGCGTCGCCGAAGGCGGTCTGCGGCCCGGCCATCCTGACCTGCGCCTCATCCAGGAGCTGGCGGCACACCTTCAGATCGGTGGTGAAAGGGGCTTGGACGAACGGAGCCGTGCCGAAGAAAAGCAGGCCCACACGATCCCCCTCGCGTTTGGAAAGGAATCCATCAAGCACCTGCTTCACCGCGGTGAGGCGGTCGGCGGATTTCCCGGACGCATCGGTGAAATCCTTTGTTTCCATGGAGCCGGAGAGATCCACCGCGATCATGAGATCGCGCGTCGGCAAGGCCTTCGAGACCGGTGGCTCGATCCACTGCGGTCTGGCGAGCGCGACCACCAGGCAGAGCCAGACGAAGGGCATGACCCACCTGCGGCCCAGGGTGCCAACCGGCACCGATGCTCCCTCGCCGGGTTGGCGGCCCGTGACACGCGAAAGCCTGTCGAGAAACGGCACATGGAGCGAAGGGCGCGGTTCGCGATGCGGAGGCAGCAGGGCGCGCGACAGCAGCGGCAGGGGCAGCACTAGCAACAACCACGGGGACGCCAGCGTGATCACGGCGCCACCTCCTTCCGGTGGCGGATGATCCACTCGCGTGCCGCGGTCTTCAGCCGCACGAGATCCGCCTGCCCGGCGGGCGCGAAGGCGATGCTTTCCAAATGACGGGCGGGTCCCTTCAAAAACAAATCCATTCCCGCGGTGCGGTCCAGAAATGCCAGCCAGTCCTTTCCCGTCAGATGCGCGGTCTGCTCGCGAGGCCACGCGGCCAGCGCCGCACGCTTGAGGATGGCGGACCACTCGGCGGGCGGCGTGGCGGGATCATCCAGCAGGGCCAGCGCCTCGCGCCGGTAACGATCCGCCTGCCACCTCATGAAACGGGAGACCAGGAACATCAGGCAAAGGACCGCGAGAACCGCCAGCAGGATCATCCAGCCGGGCGCGGGCGGCCACCACGGCACCGGCGGCGGAAGCACCAGATCGTGCAGGCGGTCCAGACTGGCGGGGTCTTCTTTCATCGGCGGACGCGGGTTCCCAGCAATCTCCGGATCTGCGGGGCGACATCGGATGCGGTGCTGACCGGAAGCAGCGGCACCTCGCGCTGGAGCAGGTAGCGCCGGGCGGTTTCGAGGTGTTTCTGGAAGTCCTCGCGGAAGGTTTCGCGCAGCGCGGCGTCCGAGGTATCCACCTCCAGTTGGAGGCCACCGCTGGCGAAAACACGATTCCCCGCGGTGGGGAGCTCTCCCTCCAGCGGATCATGCACCAGCGCGACCACCACGTCGTTGTGCGCGGCGATGCGGCTGAGGATCGCACGGGTTTCCTCATCCGATCCCTGGCCGTCGGAAATGAGAACGACGAGGGCCTCATGCGCGACCAGCCGTTCGGCGCGTGACAGTGCGGTGTTGAGCATTTGCGGACCCGGCACGATGCCACGGTCGATTCCCAACGAACGGTTCCGCTCCACCACGGCGGAAAGCAGACGCATCACCTGAGGAGGACTGCCGCCGGAAGGAACCACCGTCAGGTCCGAATCCCCGAATACGATGCCCGAGACCCGGTCCTTCGCCGCGATGACCCTCCAGGCGGAGAGCGCGGCGGTCTCCGCGGCGGTGACGGATTTGAAGTTCTTGCGGCTGCCGAAAAACATGGAGAGACGCTGGTCCACCACCAGCACCACCTCCCTGGCACGCTCCTCGGTGTAGACGCGGATGTGCGGGGTGCGGGTGCGCGCGGTGACCTTCCAATCCATCTGGCGGACGTCGTCGCCCGGCAGATAGCGGCGGATTTCCTCGAAGTTCAGGCCCCGGCCGCGCAGGCGGGACGCGTGTTTCCCCGCGAGCACGGAGTTGAGCGGCTGCGCGGGCAGCAGGCTGATGCCGCGGGACTTGAACCGCAGCCGGACGAGCTCCCCCATGTCCGCGTAAACGCCCGGCACCGGCGGTGGGGCGGACGGTTTCACGGACGGCAGGATGGCTTCGTTCATGGGAATCGGATCATGGGACGGCCACCAGTTTGAGCAGGGAGGAAAGCAAGTCGTCATTGCTCTTCCCTTCCGCGCTGGCGTCGTAGCTGGGAATGATGCGGTGGCGAAGGCAGTCCGCCGCGACGGCCTGGACGTCCTCCGGGATGACGTGGCCGCGTCCTTCCAACCAGGCCCGGGCGCGGGAGGCGCGGTCCAGCGCCAGGGTGCCCCGGGGACTCGCGCCCACATGGATCCAGCGGCCGAGGTCCTTGTCATACCTGCCGGGATTCCGTGTCGCGGAAATGATCGAGACGATGTAGCGGTCGATCGCTTCGGTGGATTTCACCGCGCCGACCTCCTTGCGCGCGTCGAAGATGACCTGCTCAGGCACGGGCGCCGCCGGGATTTTCATCCCGCCCGCCGCATCCTCGCCGCGCACCAGCCGGAGGATTTCCAACTCATCCTCGTCGCCGGGCTGGTGGATGAAGATGTGCATGAGGAAGCGGTCCATCTGCGCTTCCGGCAGCGGGTAGGTGCCCTCCTGCTCGATGGGGTTCTGGGTGGCGAGCACCATGAAAAGCTCCGGCAGCTTGTGCGTGGTTCCGCCGACGGTGACCTGCCGTTCCTCCATCGCCTCCAGCAGCGCCGCCTGCACCTTGGCGGGCGAGCGGTTGATTTCATCCGCCAGGACGAGGTTGCCGAAGATGGGGCCTTCCTGGAACTGGAAGCGGCCCTTGCCTCCTTCCTCGAAATAGATGTCCGATCCGGTCACATCCGCCGGCAGCAGGTCCGGCGTGAACTGGATGCGGCTGAAGCGGCTCTCGATGTTCATCGCGAGCGTCTTGATGGCACGGGTCTTCGCAAGGCCGGGCAGCCCTTCCATCAGGACGTTGCCATTGGTGAGGAGCGCGATGAGCAGCCGTTCGATCACCGCGTCCTGGCCGATGATCGATGCGGCGACGCGTTGCTTCAGGTCGAGGATCTTTTCTCGTGCGCTCATTTCACCTCCTCGAAGTCGGCGGGTTTCCAGGTTCCATCGAACGCGGCTTCTCCGGGTCCGTAGATGCGGAAGTAGGCGAACCATCCCTTGCCGGGGATCGTCCTGATCCATACCTTGTCTTGTCCCTCCGGAGCCTGAGGTCCGAAATGAAGCTCCGTCACGCCGCTTTGCGGCTCGTCCTTGAGTTCGAAGAGGGACCGCAGGGCGGCTTTGCCCTGTTCCGTCGCGATCTGGCTGCGGGTCTCGGCATCATAGACCGTGACCGACCAGAAAAGGTGCGCGGGCACCGGTTGCGGGACGGAGAGTTTGTAGGTTTTGCCACCCTCCAGAAATGCCCCGGTCCGGTCGCGCTGGGCCAGCCAGTAAAGCGAGCCGGCCTTCGTGTCCCGCCGGAACATGGCGGGCGAGGAGCCGATGGCCTGGAAGAACCACTTGTCCCTGGCATAGGTGTCCACGTGGTGGGTGGCGTTGAAATCGCCGTCCTCGAAACGGAGCGCGGCCCACTCCCATTTCCGGTCCGGCCAGACGATGCGGTCGGCGCGGCGGTCCGCGAAGGACTCCACGCGCATCTGCGCGTTCGCGGTCCGGGCGGCTTCCGTGAGGATGTCCTTCATCCGGGAGTCCGGTTCGAAGGGCCTGCCCTTTTCGATCCCCAGCGCGGCCAGCTCGCCATAGGCGTCACGATATCCGTCGAAGGGAGGCTCGCTCTGCACGACATCATTCAATGCCTGCCAATACTGGAAATTGGTTTCCCACGCGAGCGGGGTGGTGTCCTGGGGAATGGGCGTCAGGTCCTTCCAATCGGATTCACTCTTGTCCGGTTCTCCATCCAGCGGACGGACCTTGATCGTCTTGATGCGTTCGACCGCCTCGGGGACGTTTCCACCCACGGGCAGGGAACGCACGCCGACCAGCATCCGGAACGTCGTGGAACGCGCGACCCGGTAGCCCGCGGGGTCCCCGCCCTTGTAGCCGGGAGGGAGGAAGACCACCTTGTCACCCTTGCCTGCCGAGGGGCCGGGCACGCCGAGATCCGCGACCCACCGCTGGTTGAGGTCCATCGCGATGCAGATCAGCGGCCCGGCGGGCAACTCCACCACCATGGGGCCATCCGTGAGGTCGAGGAAAAGCGGCGCGTAAGGGGTGTCCGAGTTGAGCGTGTAGCCGACGTGCCTGGGCTGCGTGTCGAGCGTTCCCGAAGATTTGTTGGGGAAGATGCCGAGCTTCTCGTTGCCCTTGAGGATCGCGTAGCCGGACACCGTCGGGTAGAAGATCCGGTAGGCTTGGATGGCGCGGTTCAGGTCCAGGCTGTCGTAAGCCTTTCGGACCGTTTCCTGCGTCGGATAGCCGCCCTTGAATTCAAAGGTCTGGGCTCCGGAGGGTAGCGGAACGAGCAAGGCCGAGGCGGCGGAGAACGCGCCGAGGAAGGTT
This sequence comes from Luteolibacter yonseiensis, assembly GCF_016595465.1. NCBI lineage: Bacteria > Pseudomonadati > Verrucomicrobiota > Verrucomicrobiia > Verrucomicrobiales > Verrucomicrobiaceae > Luteolibacter > Luteolibacter yonseiensis. The sequence continues at coordinate 125,167 of NZ_JAENIK010000001.1, forward strand.
CTGGTTTTCATGGATGTGTTGGATTTTGAAATGGAATCCCGGGAAAAAGCGGGCTCGGGGGTGTCATTTCACCTCCTCGATGTCCGGCAGTTTCCATTCCTTCGCGAACAGTTCCTTTTTCGGTCCGTAGAGGCGGAAGAGGACTTCGAACCGTCCCTTGGGATCGGTCGGCACCCAGTTGGATTCCTTGCCCGCCGGAGCCACCGGAGCGAAAAAGATGTCCACCGAGCCGTCGGCGTTTTTCGCCACCGCGCCATCGTTCGAAGCGAGGCTGGGACGGGACATCCCCTTGATGAGCGCATGGGTCGCACGGTCGTAGAGCGAGGCCGACCAATATTGCTCGACCGGCGCATCCCCGGGAACGGTGAGGCGGTAGGTCCTGCCACCGTCGAGCGCCTTGCCCGCCTTGTCCGAAATATTGATCAGGTAGAACTGGCCTCCGCCGAAGACCTTCGGACTGAAGTAGGCCATGTGGTACATCACGGCGCGGCCATCCAGACCATACTCGTTCGGATTGGCGAAGTGGCTGCCCAGGCCGTCCACCGTTTCCCTCGGGACCGGCACCGACCAACGGGTTCCTTCGTAGAACGCGGGGGTGAAGCCGCCCTCATACTTCAGCCCGATCACCTCCCTGGCTTCCCGCACCGCTTCGGTGAGGATGCGTTTCGTGATTTCCGAAGGGTTGAACGCCTTGCCTTTTTCGATGCCGAGCGTGCGCAGCGAGTCGATCATCACCTTGTCGCGTGTGAGCCACGGCTCGATCTGCACGAAGCGGTCGAGCAGTTCGAAAAAGGAGGCGTCGTAGGGGATCGTCGCATCGAAGGGCTTGTCGAAGGCATCCACGAAAACCGTGGAGTCCTGATCGCCGCCGAGCGGATAAACCCGGACGCGCTTGCCATGGTCGACCGCCGCCCTGATGTCGGCCGGACTACGGCTCTTGAAATTCGACCGAAGGATGACGAATCCCCGGTAGGTCTCGGATGGCAGCACGATGTAACCCTCCGGCACTTTTCCATCATAGCCGGGAGGGGTGATCAAGTACTTCGCTCCCTTGCCCTTGTCGGCTCCGGCGGGGCCGATGTCCTCCAGCGCGTTCTGCCACGCGACGTCGAAACTGCCGACGATCACGTGGTCGGCATCGGCGGGAGGGATCTCCACCACCACGGGGCCGCCGCGCGTGTCGTAGAACGGGTTCAGGTAGATCGTGTCCGGATTCGGCGTCAGCGTCTGGTTTTTCCAGTTCACCGGTTGTGACCAATACACCACCTGGTTCGCCTTCGCCCCGCTGTCGAGGGCGGCCTGGAGCATGCGCTCGTAGTTGACGGCGGGGATGCCCCAGATGACGGCCTCGACCGCACGCCGGTGGATGGACCGTTCGGTGAGTTCCTGAGGCGTGGTTTCCGCGGCGGATCCGGGTGGGACCATGGCGGACGAGGCGACAAGCAGGGCGATGCAAATGGGGATCTTGTTCATGTGTTCTGATGATGGAGGCAAGGCGGGTTGAAGTTTCCTTTGGCAGGGCCGCCGGCGGGGGGGCGGCGGAGTTTTCAAAATCTCCGGGCCGCAACCGCGGACCGGAGACGACAATTCCACGGACCCCGCCCGGTCCCGTGGTCAATGACGTCGCCGCATGGCGAACAACGCGAATCCCGTCATCATCAGGACGGCGGACGACGGCTCCGGCACCACGTCGAACAGGAAACCATCGCTGAGGTCGCCGCCGGTATTGAACGGAGGACCGGTGTAGAGGGTGGTCGAACTGCCGTCGCTCTGGTTGATGATTCCGTAATTGTTGGAAGCAAGGCGGTATCCATAGAGGTCCTGTCCCGAAACATCGAAGAAGATCCCGTTGAAGCGGGTGCCCGCCGGATTGATCACTCCCTGATTGGTGAAGCTGGAGCCGTCGGCGGTGGAGAAGTGCCAGAGGCGGTCATCGTTCACGCCTCCGACCCCGTCCTGGTTGAAACCGCTGATCCACAGGTCTCCGTCGCTGTCAAACGCCAGATCCCCCAGATACATGGTGTTGGTTCCCGGCAGGTTGATGGTGGTGCTGGTCTGTATGTTTCCGCCGACGGAGGCGAAATCCACCTTCACCAGCGAATCCAGTCCGTTGATCAAGGTATAATAGGAACCGTTGTAGAACCCGCCGCCATAAAGTTCCCGTCCGACGCCGAAGCCGATGGTGCCCACGTTCACCGCCGCCGGTGCCGTCACTTCAAGGCCGTGTTGGAGGACGAGTCCCCCGAGACTGACGGCATAGAGCGTGTGGTTCGCGGAGGTTTCTCCATCGACGAAAAGGAGACGCTGGCTCCCGGGATCGTAGGCGAGGGCGTTCCCGGCGAAGTTCGTCGGGAGTCCGGTCGCGGAGATGGATCCCTGGAGCGTGGGATTATCCACGGCGAACCAGGTGAGCTGGCCGCCCTGGATTGAAAAGGCCACTTCGAGGACCGTGGCGGATTGAACCGTCGCGGTCAGCATCATGAATCCCAGAGGGATCATTTTCGCATAGCTTGATTTCATATGGATGGGTTTCTGTCGGTTTGTGTTTTCCTGATCGGAGCATTTCATCACCAGATCACGCCGCACGTTGTCCGATCGCTGTCATGTACGGACGGCATCTGCTTTTCGCGTTTGTGTTTCATGGGGAGAATTTCCTTGATCGGGGGAACCGGGGAGACCCGGCCATCACCTACTTGCCCTTGATGCCGGCTTCGAGTTTTTCGACCACCTGGTCGATGGAGAACGACGCCGGTTTCTGACGCGGCGGAAAGTCCTTGTAAGTCGAGAGGTAGGTCGAGACCTTGGATACGGCGGGCAGGATCATGTAGGCGTGGTCCATCAGCCAGCCCTTGTAATATGCGGACGCGTCGATGGAGTATTCATAGGGATCGCTCTTGAGGTCGATGAACTGCAGGGTGCGCAGGATGGTCATGGGTTCGATCCAGACATCCACGCCGATGGCGCGCTGTTCCATGAAGATATATTTGAAGCGGTCGTCGCGCATCGCCATCAGGTCTCCGTCGTCGCTGAAGTAGAAAAACTCGTGACGCGCTCCTTTTTCGGTTTTCCCGGTGAGGTAATCGAGCTGGTTGTAGCCATCCAGATGAACCTTGAAGGACTTGTCCCCCAGCTTCACGCCCTTTGTCGCGTTCTCGCGCAGGTTCGGATCACCACCCGCGGCGGCGGCGAAGGTGGTCAGCCAGTCTTCCGCCGAGAAAAGTTCGGTGAAATTGGTCCCCGGCTTGATATGGCCGGGCCAGCGGACGAGCGCGGGAACTCGGAAAGCTCCGTCCCAGTTGGTATCCTTCTCCGAGCGGAACGGTGACGCGCCGCCATCCGGCCACATGCTCTTCATGGCGCCGTTGTCCGAGCTGTAGAGGACGATGGTGTTGTCGGCGATTTTCAGGTCGTCGAGCTGCTTGAGCAGTTCTCCCACCTGGCCGTCGTGCTCCACCATGCCATCCGCCTGGATGCCCAGTCCGGTCTTGCCCTTCGATGCGGGCTTGAGGTGGGTGAAGACGTGCATGCGCGTCGCATTGAACCAAACGAAGAACGGCTTGTCGGCCTTGTGGCTGCGATCGATGAAATCCTTCGCGGCGGCTAGGAATTCCTCGTCCACCGTTTCCATCCGCTTGATGTTGAGCGGACCCGTGTCCTCGATCTTGCCGTCGGCGAAGCTATGGAGCACGCCACGCGGGCCGAATTGTTTCTTGAATTCGGGATCCTTCGGGTAGTCCTCGTTCTCCGGTTCCTGCTCGGCATTGAGGTGATAGAGGTTGCCGTAGAACTCATCGAAGCCGTGATTGGTCGGCAGGAACTCGTCGCGATCCCCGAGGTGGTTCTTGCCGAACTGCCCGGTCGCGTAGCCGAGCGGCTTGAGAACCTCGGCAATCGTCGGATCTTCCTTTTGGATACCGACCTTCGCCCCCGGCATGCCGACTTTCGTCAGCCCGGTCCGGAAAGGACTCTGGCCGAGGATGAACGCCGCGCGACCGGCGGTGCAGCTCTGCTGGCTGTAGTAGTTCACAAACACGCCGCCCTCGTTGCCGATGCGGTCGATGTTGGGAGTGGTGAAACCCATCAGCCCGCGCGAATACGCGCTGATGTTCGTCTGGCCGATGTCGTCACCGTAGATGACGAGGATGTTCGGCTTCTTGCCCGTCTGGGCGGAAGCCGTGGCGGCGGCCGCGACCAGGGCGGCCACGGTGAAGCGCGCGACGCGCAACGCGTGGGAGAGTCCGCGCGGGCCGGACGACGCCGGTTGCATGGTGTGTGCTGGTGTTTTCATGGTATTTTACGATCAGGTGGCTTTTACAAAAAATTCATTTCGCAGGCGGGAAAATGGCGGACCAGTCGGCCTTCATGTCGACCACGGTCCAGCCCTTGGCGGTTGCCTCGTCGAGCGCCTTGTCGAGCTTGCCGATGTGGGAGGTCCGGTCGTAGGCCCACTCGCGTTCGGCGTCGGTATGGTGGACCAGCAGCGCGAAGCGCGGCCCGTCGCCCGCCATGGTCCACTGGAGCATCTGGAGATCACCGTCGGAATTCCCGAACGCGGCGATGGGACGGCGGCCGATATGGGTCTGGATGCCGACGGGCTTGCCCTCCTTGTCATCGATGAGGTTCACCTCGGGAAGCTCGAACAGGGCGGGCTTGTCCCCACGCATCTCGAACCTGAGCCTGCCGCTGCTGCCGACCACCTGCTCCGGCGGGATGCCATACACCTTCTCCGTCCAGGGACGCATGAACTCGATGCCGCCGCCGGAAACGATGAAGGTCTTGAAGCCCTTCGCACGCAGGTAGGCCGTCAGTTCCAGCATCGGCTGATAGACCATTTCGGTGTAGGGGCGGCCGGTCTTCGGGTGCTTCGCTGTGCCGATCCAATCCGTGACGGATTTGGAAAACTCCTCCGTCGTCATGCCGGTGTGGGTCGCCGCGAGAAGTTCCATGGCGCCTTTCTCACCTGCCGCCGCGACGCCTTTCATGTCTCCCTTCAACACGGAGGCGAAGGGTTCCTTCTCCTTCCATTCGGGGTGGTCCGCCGCCAGGGCCTTGACCCGGTCGAAAATGAAAAACGCCTGGAAATACACCGGCTGCTCCGCCCACAGCGTGCCGTCGTTGTCAAAGGTGGCGATGCGCTCCGGCTGCGGGACGAAATCCGGCGAACCTTCATCGGTCACCTTGTGGACAAAGGCGATGATGGCTTTTTTCGGCGCGGTGTCTTTCCAGGAAGGCAGGGGGTCTTCCGCCGCGAGGACCGTGGCGACCAGCAGTGGAAACATCACCACGCATCGTGCGATGGAGCGGTTTCGTTGGAGCGTTTTCATGGCGTGGGTTTTGTCGGATCCGCGTGCCTCCCTATTCGGGGATCACGAAGGTGGCGGTGAAGCGGAGGCCCCAGTCCGGACCGCCGGAGGGCTTGTCCGCGTACCAGCGGCCTCCGAGCTGGAAGTTCACCGGCAGTTGTCCGAATTTCACGAGTTGTGAAATCTGGAGGTTGATCGGCACGGTCCATTCCTCCGCGTTCCAGTCGTAGGTGGATTCGAGATTCACCCCATAGGTCGTGTGCGCGGGGGTGGTGTGGCTCAGGAAGGGCTGGAGCGAGGTGAGGCTGACATAGCCGCGATCATCCTCACCGGCGAAGGACCACGCATGGCTGCCAAGCATTCCATAGGTCCACCCGTGTTCCTGTTTCAACACCAGGAAGGTCGGCCCGGCGCACCACTTTTCCGTTCCCAGGAGATCATCCGTGGCGGTGGGCAGCATGATGATCGGCCCCAGACCCCAGACCGGCGCGCCCGGAGGCTCGTGCAGCGGAGAGACGAAGAAACTGGCGGCGACGTCGCCGAGACCGGTCTGTGTGTCGTTGCCGATGCGGTCCTGCTGGTCGATGAAGGGGATGATGGTGCGGGAGATGATCTTCCAATCGTCATTGAGGCGGATGGGGATCACCGGCTCGAAGTTCAGCTTGTATTGGTATCCATCATCATCGGGTCCTCCCCCGAAATCGAAATTGCTCTGGAAGGGGACGTTGATGAGGGAGGCGACCGGGTTGTTGAGCTTCTTCGCGATCTCCGCCATCGAGCCGCCCCCTCCCTGTGCTTCCGGGTGGGTCTCGGCGCAAAGCGGAAACGGAACGGCGGCGAGGCCGAGCAGCAGGCGGAGGGGTGGTTTCATGGCCGGCGGATGTCAGAGTTTCCACGAGGCGGAGAGGGCGAGCAGGTCGCCCTCGACACGTTTCTCCACCTCGAACTCGTGGACCCAGCGCGCGTTCAGATCGAGCTGGCTTTCGCCGAATTTTTTCGAATAGGTGAGGATGGGTCCGATACCGAAGGCATGGCCGCTGAAGCCGTTGAGCGCGTCGGCGGTGTCGCCGTCGTCATCGGTGACCTGTTCGATCCAACTGCCGATGATGCCGATGCCCAGTCCTTCCGGCAGGCGCTTGATCAACGTGGCCTCCAGGTCCGAGACGATGCCGTTCTGGTAGTCCGTGTCCTCGTTCTCGGTGTAGAACTGCATGCCCCAGGCGGCGCTGAACTCGAGGCCGTGCTCCGGCCAGAGATGGGTGTAGGAGACGGTGGGGATGAAGGTCCAGTTGTTGAGGCTGAGGTTGGCCAGATCATGGGAATCATATTTGCCGGTGGGGGCCCACACCGTCATGCTGAGGCCCAGGTGTTGCGTCTGGTTGATGTGGTAGCTCGCGAAGAGAGGGACGAAGGCGAGGTCGAACAGACCGGTGGCGTCCTCCTTCCGCACTCCGGTTTCCGGGCCGACGGCGACGTCCGCCTCCACCTCCAGCCAGGTGATCGGCAGCGAGAGCGCGCTGGCGAAATTCCAGGGGCCCGCGTGGGTGTCCCAGATGTAGGTGAAGCTCACGTCGGTGAAGGACACCTCGGACTCGATGTCCAGCGCGAGGTTCACGCCGATCGGCACGGTGCGGCTGGCCCCAATGTCCGCCTTGTAGTATAACTCGCTGACACCGACGATGAGACCCGGGGCGGGCGGGATGACACCTGCGAACGGATTGATCTCCGCTCCGGAAACGGGACGGCCGAGGGCTCCCTCGACGGCATGTGCGGTGGGAGAGACCAGTGCTGACAGAAGAAGGATCGCGGACAGGTGTTTCGATTTCATGTGTGTTTTGTAAGAAATGGGTCGGGCCGGAAAAACGGGATCAATCCGCTGGCTTCGGTTTCATGATGTTTCACATCCGGTGCGGGTCGACAAGGAGAGGACTCATCCCGCCTCTCTGAGTCACCGGGGCCGGGAACCGGGGTGGATCGGCATCACCGGCGGCGTCCGCCGCGATGGAATCCTTCTCCGGAAAAACCTTGTCCGCGTTGGAATCCGCCGCCGAAACCACCACCCGAGCCGCCGCCGAAGCCCCGGCTTTGGAAATCATGGGTCCTCTGGTCGCCGCGCTGGCGGGAGGAGAAATCATTGTCCAGCCGCGACCGGACCTCGCCCGGGTCCGTCACATGACGCTCGGGAAGCTTGCGTTCTCCTCCACCGTTTTCACCGGGGCGGGGCTGGGGAATTTCACGCCTTTCGCCGCCGCCATCCGCACCGGGCCGGGTCGCAGCCGGGCGGTCCGGCAGTTGTTTCCTTGTCTGTCCGGTGATGAAGCCGTTGCGGTTGAAGTCAGGCGCGGGGCGGGGATCCGGATGGGGAGAAGGACCCGGGCGAGGGGAGGGACCCGGGCGGTTGTCGGGACCTGGACCAGGACGGTTGTCGGGACGATGATCGGGGCCGGGACCGGGGCCCGGTCCGGGGTGAGGGGGGCGGATTCCGTTGGCATCATGCCCGGCGGGCTGCCAGCCGCCGTTTTCCCACTTGCTCCATTGGCCGTCGTCCTTGCGATAGACGTTGCCGTCGTGCCCGGCGTAGAAGTCGCCGTTGTGAACCGCCATGCCGCCGCTACCTTCGTCGCTCCAGTGGAAGCGGCCCGCACCGTCGGACCCGCGCCAGGCGGCGGCTCCTCCGTCGGCCGTGTTGATGTGGGCGCTTCTCACCCAGTGGTCGCCCCGGCTCGCGGCGGACGTTCCCCATTGGGCGTAGCCGTTGCTTCCCTGCCGGGTCGCCCAGCCGTTTCCGGTCCACGGGTTGTAGGCACCGGCGGCCGTGCGTGTGCCATAGGGGCCGGAAATCTGTGCCGCGCGGCCGTAGCGGCCGGTGGCGGGATTATACCATGCCGCGCCGCCCGCCGTCGCATAGGGGCCGTAAACCCTCGATCCCACGGCGTAGCCTCCGGTCCAGGGATTGTATGCCGCCGCCACTCCGTAGCTGTAGTGATAGGGATAATAAACCGGATAAGGTCCCCAGCCGATGTAAGGGGGGTAATAGTATCCGGTCCCCCACATGAGGCACTCGCCGAGCGCCACGCCGGCGACGAACGCGCCGACGTAGCCGGCGGTGTAGCTGCACGTGATCTGGTCGTCGTTTTCGTCATCATCCTTCACCACATTCACATAGGTGACGTGATAAACGGGTGACGACGCGGGGATGCCATAGATCTCGTCGGGGACATGCGCGCATACCGTCCACGGGCCTTTCGCCGCGGCCGACACGAACCACACCGCGTCCTGGCAGAGATAATATTTCCCTTCGCAGAGGATCACGTCGGACCCGCTGTTGGAGGCGTATTCCAGCTTGGTTCCGCTGATCGGCGTGAACGACGGGTCGCCATGGTAGGTCGCCTTCGCCTTTGCTTCCGCCTCCTTGATCTTGATGACCGCCTCGACCGGCACGGATGCGAGGAGCACGGCATCCTCCGCCTCCACGGTTCCAGGCACCGAGGCCAGCACTTCCGCGCAGGGGCTGTCTTCCGGGATGAGCCGGAAGTCGGGAGGCAGGTCGTTGCCGGCGTAGGTCCATGCGTCGCCGAGTTTCGGTGTCCTGAACCACCGGCCGCTGGTGAGGAAATAGATCGTGCCGCCGCCCGTATCCCGCAGCACGTGGCTCTCGGTATTCTGCGCCCATTCGAGCTCCGTCCCTTCCACCGCCGCCCACACGGGCTCGCCCTTGAACACGATCAGCTCGGCCGGGTTCTCCGAATAAAAGACTTTAGGCAGGATCATCCCTTTCCGGACGCTCCAGGGAAACTCGTCCTTCACGTGTTTCCACGTGTCTCCGTCGGGCAGCTTGTCGATCGCGTCGGGAATGTCGGACGCAAGCTCCCACTGGCCGCGCAGATCCTTCGCGGAGAGCCACTCGTCGCCTGAAAGAAGATAATAGCTTCCCTTGGACTCATCCAGGAAGAGATCCCAGTTCGTGTTCACCACGAACTTGAGTCCGGTGTTTTCCGCAGGGCTGAGGACCGGCTTGCCGTCGGTCATCAGGATCATCGCCGGAGTCGTGCTCACGAAAATCGGCGGTGGATCCATCTTCAGCTCCACCTTGTGTTTTGCTTCATCGGAAAGCTTCACCCCGGCAAGCAGGTGGTCCAGCGAGACGGTGACGGGGGCCGAAGGGAAATTCTGCTTGAGCGCCGCCTCGAGACGGGTGGCATCCTCGGGTTTCCCGGTGTTGAACCGCGCGGAGGTCACTTTGATGTTCCGCACCAGCACGGTCCTGGTGCCGTTATCAGTGGCGGTTTCTCCCGTGACTTCCGCGACGCCGAGGGCGGGTGCCTCGCCCGGCAGGGAAAGCGAAACCGCGAGCCTCGCCTCCAGCGTGCGGTAGCCGCGCCATTCGTCGATCTGCGGCTGGTAGCAGGTGATTTTCACCTTGCCTTGGCTGATTTCGCGCGGCCACCCCGCATCGGCGGCGGGCGGGTTCGCAACCTCGTCCGACCAGGCGGAAGTGGCGGCGGCCACTCCCAGCAGGATCGTCCTTGCGAGCGGGGAAGAACGGGAAAGGGGATTCGTGTGCATGAGTGTGGGCTTCTTGTCGACTCAACGTGGAAACGAGCAACCGGGTGTTGCGGAGATGATGGCGCGCCTGACGGCCGGATGAAGGGATCAGGGAAAACTGTTAGACCGCGACATACGTTTGTGTATGACAGGATCATTCATAAGACCGCAAGCATAAAGTTGGCAGCTCCCTCCTTGTGGTGGGCCTGTTCTCAAACCCATGGATGGAAATGCCTGCCGATGCTCTCGGACATGCGGCATTTTTGTTCCGATTTGATCATGTCTATCTTCGGCGGCGTCCGAAAACATGATTGGATTTCTCTCATGAAATACAGGGGTTTGCTGGTTTAATGTCCGTTTTTGATACCATGCAAATCGCGCGATTGATGATTTGGTGATGGGCCATCGGCAATAGGCATCCGGCTCCATCGAATTGTCATCCCGGTAACGAATTTTCTTTGGCATGGCCGGGAATTTTTATCCGGATCCACAAACCATTCCGACGGTTCCGGGAGCTCGCCATGTCATGGCGGAAGAACGGAACGATTTTCTGTTAGATCGGGCCGGAAGGAGACGGAGATATCTCCGCAATCAGTTCCCCGGCTGCGGCAAGCAGGTGGTGGAGCAGGTGGTCGTCAGTCGTGCAGGTCCACGAACTCGAAATTCAATCCGTTGGATTCCGCCATGCTGGCGACGAAGCTTTGGAGTTCCGTGGCGTTCACCTTGTCAAAAGAGATGTTGGTTCCATCCGGCAGTGCCTGGAGGTGTCCGCCGGGAGGTGCTGTTACCGAGGGGATCGGGTCGTCCCCGATATAGTTGACCAGGTATTCCGCATTGAAATCGTCCCCGCTCAGCTTGATCTGGAATTCGCGTTTTCCCGTCAGGTCCTCGAAGGTGTGGTCCGCGCCGCACTCCCGTGCCGTTTCCTCCACCACCCGTGGAAGGTCGCCGAGCCTCACTCCGGCGAAGCTGACGGGACCGCCTTCCGGGTCTCTGAAAGACCCGACATCCCCGCTTTCCCTGACCCGTTCCGCCTTTTCTTCCGAGGCGTATTCCAGGACATGCGTGGCGGACCGTCCTTCGCCTGTGAGCTTGATGCGGAACTTGTGTTTCATGGTGGGATGTGGGTTCGTTTGTCGCATCCGTGGTGGAGTGGATGCGGATGACGTCTTGCATTTCCAGTGCCTGACCCACGGCAGGCACAAAGGTGGGGAAAATGCCGGGAAATGCGGGATTCGGCCTACGGGACCCGGTGCCGATGATCCGTTTTTGCATTCCGGGGATGCGGTTTGCAAGGACCGGAAGGCTTCCAGTCGATTCCGCTCATCCACCGGATTCGCGGCAACCGGGCATTTTCGGAAAATGATTGTCCCCTCGTGCCCGGCGGACGACGTTATGGGGTAGACACGATGGACAGCGACACCGATCTCCTCCGCCGCTTCGCCGCCACCGGCGAGGAAGCGGCTTTTTCCCTGCTGGTCGCGCGCCACGCCGGGATGATGCAGGGAGTGGCGGTACGCTGCACGGGTGACCACGCCCTCGCCGAGGAGGTGACCCAGACGGTTTTTTCCATTCTGGTGCGGAAGGCCCGTTCGCTTCAGCACGAGTGTCTGGCGGGCTGGCTGCAGCGCACGACGTTTCTGGAAGCCCGGAACGCCCGCCGCAAGGCGGCCCGCTACCGCCATACCCTGCTGCGGTTCGGCGGGGTGGGGCAGGCGGCGCTTGCCCCGGAGCCGGCGTCCACCGAAGAAATCCTGCTGCACCTGGATGAGGCGCTCTCCCGCCTCCCGGCACGCAACAGGCAACTGGTGGTGCTTCGTTTTTATGAGAGGAAAAGCGTGGGCGAGATCGCCGCCGCGACCGGGACGAACCACGAGGCCTGCAAGAAACAGATCCAGCGGTCCGTCCACCGCCTGGGCGACCTGCTGCGGCGTCATGGCGTGGCGACCACATCCGGCACCCTCTGCTCGGTGATGGCCGCGCAGTGTTTTTCCGCCTCCTCCGCGCCCGCCGCCACCCTCGCCTCCGCATCGGCGGGCACCGCTTCATCCGTTCTCCCGTTGACCCTTCTTTTTATGAATACCAATGCCATTCTCAAGACCTCGGCGGTCGTCCTTGTCCTCGCCGCCATTCCCGTGACCGTGATGTGGCAACGGAATGAAAAACCGGCGCCTGCCCCGCGGCAGGCATCGTCATCCGCCCCGTCGGAAGTGAGGGCCGCGCCCGCCCCGGCGGACGATCCGGCACTCGCGACGAAATCGGCCGCGGTCAGGAAACCCGCCGCGGCGGCCCCGCCGAAGGACCGCGGTCTGGCGGACACGCCCGCCGACTTCGCCAGACAGATCCGCAGCGTGCTGGGCGGCGAGGCGGGCGAGGACGAGCAACTGGCGTTTTGGCAGGCCGTGAAATCCGGCGAGAAGCTCGACCGCCTCATCGGCGAACTGCAACAGGAGACCGCCGCCGCCAAGACCGATGTGGACTCCCGCCTCACCCTCGGGCTCGCCTACGTGGCGAAGATCTGGAGCATGCCGGACGGACCGGAAAAAGCGATCTGGGCGGGCAAGGCGGAAGGCGTGTGGAAGGAGGTGCTGGCTCTGGAACCCACCAACTGGGAGGCCCAGCGCAACATCGCCTTTTCCTACAGCCGCTATCCGGAATTCCTCAACAAGACCGGCGATGCGATCGCGGAATACGAAACCACCCTCGCCCTGCAGGAAGCCGCCCCGCAACCCCGCAAGGGATTCGCCGAAAGCTACCTGGAAATGGCCCGGCTGCAGATGAAGATCGGCGATCCCGGCAGCGCCCTCTCCACCTTGGAACGCGGCGCCGCCGCCCACCCGGACAACGCCTCGATCACCAAACAGCTCGAGGTGGTCCGGCGGTCCTACAAGTTCGAGGGGACGGGGGAGTGATCCGCATACACCCGCCACCCCAAAAAGAAGCCGGCGGGAACCGGAGCGGGGGGCTCGCGGTTCACGCCGGCGGTTCTCAATCGAGGGGGGGTATTTCTTCGGGGGGGGATCGCCGTTTGTTTCCTTGGGGGGAAGGTTGCTCGCGGCGACAGGAAAAGGTTTACCTCATTTCCTACGGTATTCCTAGTGCGTGATCACGTGTACGCGATCACGGGATACGGAACAAGGAGCGGCGATCTCCGAATCGCCGCAGCAGTCGGGATGAGAACGGGCGGAGCGGAGTGCGGTGCGTGAATGGCTTCAGGACCGCGTATACGGACGTGGCACGGGCCATGTGGGGAGCGGAGCGTTGACGGCGGCGATTCGGAGATCGCCGCTCCTTGGGGTCGGACCTCCGGACGGGTGATGTAAGCGGTCCCCCCCTTCGCGCGGAATGAATTCCGCGCTCCCGGTGGAGGGATCTGCCGGGGCGCGGGTGGGCGCGAGGTGGCGCGGGCTGGCTTGAATACGCTTGAGTCGCCTTGGGATTTGTGACAAAAGAGGGCGACATCATGCCAATCAAGGACCCCGAAAAACGACGGCTGGCGAATGCGGAGAGGATGCGGCGGAGGCGCGCCGAGGGGGCGGCTTGGATCGATCCTGAGAAGGAGGCCGCCCGCAAGCGGCGCTGGTATGATGCCGGGGGCAAGGAAAAGATCGTGGCGAACAACCGCGCGCGCCGCCAGCGGGCGAACGAGCAGGCGGTGGCGGATTTTTCCAAAAGAATCACCGGGCCGGCTGGCGGTGAATCCTGAAATTGGTGAAAAACGATTATCCGCAGGCCGTCGGCAAGATCAGCTCCGGACTCTCAAGGAGGGATGTGGAGCAGATCATGCGGGATTTGGAAGAATGATTTCCCATGCCGGATCCGCGTCCGGATTGTTACAAAAGTTTTACATGCGAGGGGTTAAATCCCGCCGGTTTCCTGTTGGGATCTGTGGGTCGGAATCCGTCCACGCATGCAACAGCCTATACCTCATCACGCGACCCAGTCCACGACACCCGTCCCTAGGAACAACCTTTGGGCGAGAATGGGCGGCGGCTCGTTGATGATCGCCGTCATTTTCCACGGCGTCCTGCTGGTTTTCGGCGCGCTCTGGGTTTTCAAGATCATCAACCCGCCCGATGAAAAAGTCGATTTCATGCCACGCGGCGGCGATGCGGGATCGCGTGCGGCGGAGGTCCAGGTCCAGCAGAAGAAGCGCGCCCAGATCACCCCTGTGAACCAGGTGAAGCGCGTGTTCGCGCAGAACGCCGAGTCCTCGTATTCCATTCCGGACCCGGGCGATGACTTCGGGCCGATGTCGTCCCTGAGTTCCCTGAGCAGCGGCGGCGGAGGTGGTGCGGGAGGCCTGGGAGGTCCCGGAGCCGGAAAAGGATTCGGCCAGGGAAAAGGCGGCGCGGGAGGACTTGGGAACGGCCTCCATTCGAACATCAAGCTCTTCGGGATGGACCTGAAGGTGGAATCGATCGGGCTGGTGCTCGACGTTTCGGGATCGATGACCCCCAGGCTCAAGCGGGTGGTGGACGAGGCGAACCGCGTGGCGGAGGGCAGCCCCGTGATCCTGCACGTCGGCTGCGGCCTCGGAGCCGGGAAGAACCAGACGGGAAGGATCGAACCGGTCCGCGGTCCACGCGATGACTTCAAGAGATTCTGGTATTTCAACCAGCACCGGGACCGTGAAACGCGGCCGAAAAAGCAGGACGACATGGACATCAGCGGGCCGCCGCCGGTCCCGGAAGTGTATGATGTCCTCGTGAACCGTCCGCAGACCTACTATCACGACCACGGGCGCGGCGCGATGACCGCCGACGCGCTGCTCTGCAGCGAGCTCCGCAAGGTCGAGGCCGTCTACTGGTTCGCGGACTTCCAGGACGAGATCCTGCCCGAGACCGCGGAGGAGATCCTGAAGGAGCTGAAGCGGAAAAAACAGAAACTCTACATCCACGCGGCGGTGAAGGGGAAATACTACGAGGCCGCCCGAGACATGATCGCCGTCCCGAGCGGCGGAGGCGAGGTGAAGCCGATCGGGTTGTGATGGAGGGGATCGTGGATCGTGGATCGTGGATCGTGGATCGTGGATTGTGGATCGTGGATTGTGGATTGTGGATTGTGGATCGGTCTAGTCAGAACATAGGTAACACATTTGGTTCAGAACATGGGTAACGCTTTTTAGTTCGGAGTTACACTTCCGGTTGTGTTTTGGTGTGACGTCTTAGGTTCGGGTTCGGGTTCGGGTTCGGGTTCGGGTTCGGGTTCGGGTTCGGGGTTCGGGGTTCGGGGTTCGGGGTTCGGGGTTCGGGGTTCGGGGTTCGGGGTTCGGGGTTCGGGGATCGGGGATCGGGGTTCGGGGTTCGGGGATCGGGGATCGGGAATTCTTCCGCCCCAACGGGGCAAAATGTGATAGCCCAGGACATCGTCCTGGGTTGCATGGGTAATGATATTGAGTCCTGAAGGGACGGCGTCCTGGTGCGACGATTTGCCAACACGCGGATTGAATTCGACAATGTGGGTTTCAAATGAACATCTTGGGCCGTCGCGACGTATCATTTGAAAAACGCCCCCATGCCCCAATCGCTCGCCCAAATCCTCGTGCATCTGGTTTTCTCCACCAAGAACCGGGAACCATGGCTGGACGACGGACTACGCGATGAACTCCATGCCTACATCGGGGGAATTGTGGAGAACCAAAAAGGATCGTTGCTGAAGGCGGGATCTGTCGCGGACCACGTCCATCTTCTGATCGCCCATCCGCGTACCGTCGCGCCTTCGGAAATGGTGCAGGAAATCAAAACCGGATCGTCCAGATGGTTGAAGACAAAAGGTCCGAAATATGTGAATTTCCATTGGCAATCGGGATATGGAATCTTTTCCATCAGTCCGTCACATCGGCCCGCGTTGGAACGGTATATCGAGGATCAGGCGGAGCATCACCGGAAAGTGACCTTTCAGGAAGAATACCGGCGGTTGTTGAGCCGGTATGGAATGGGATTCGATGAGAGATATGTTTGGGATTGAGCGTCGCGCCATGGATGCCGTCCCTTCAGGACTTGTTAGATTCGGGGGCTGATACCCAGGGTTGCGCTTCGCTTACCCTGGGCTGTCGCATGGCGCACCGTTGGTGCTGAAGACTTTCCGATGAACGGATGAACGGATGAACGGATGAACGGATGAACGGATGAACGGATGAATCGATGGACCGATGGACCGATGGACCGATGACCGATGACCGATGACCGATGACATTCGGTTTGCCAACGCGGGTAGGTGCCGGGGAGGGGCGTCGAATGGCACGCGGTTGAGCTGTTCCGTTCATCTTCTGTCCCTCCGGGACGGAAGATGAACGAGGCCGCGCTTATCTACCTGTCATTCGAGGGGCGACCTGATTGCCGCTCTTTTTCACCTTCGCACATGGCGAGGCATTGAAGCGGGCGAGCTTGGTGTTAGTTCGCGGAAACCCTCCCCGGTTCCCGCGCTCCGGTGGACTTGGAACCGGTTTGTGAATCTCCGAGGTCGGCGCGCATGGCGGCGGTTTGCTGCAGGAGTTTTTCCACGATCTCCGGATGCGCGGCGGCCACATCGTTCTGTTCGCCGATGTCTTTTTTCAAATCGAAGAGCATCGGTTTCTCCAGCTTGCGCTGCTGGTATTTTCCGGGGATGCCGCCGGTTGGCTGCGGGGCGTCCGCCATGGTGCGGTATTGCTGGGGGAGCATCAGCTTCCAATCGCCGTCCGCCACGGCGAGGAGCTTGTTGTTTTCATAATACCACGCGTAGCGGCGGGGCGGGGGATTGTCGTTCGGTTCGCCGGTGAGGTCGCTGAGGCGGTTGCTGCCATCGATCCCCACCTTCGGGAGTTCCGCTCCGATGATCGCGGCGATGGTGGGAAACAGGTCGGTGGTCATCGCCATCTCCGCGCTCTCGGTGCCTGCGGGGATCCTGCCAGGCCAGCGCATGATGGTCGGCACGCGGGTGCCGCCTTCCCATGCGGTTCCCTTGCCCTCGCGCAGAGGGGCGGCGTTTCCGGCGTGGTCGCCGTAGCTCAGCCACGGACCGTTGTCGCTGGTGAAGATGACCAGCGTGTTGTCCGCCACGCCGGCTTTCTCCAGCGCCTCCATCACCTGGCCGACGCCCCAGTCGATTTCCTGGATCACATCGCCATACAGTCCCGCGCCGGATTTCCCGGCGAATTTGTCGCTCACATACAGCGGCACGTGAGGCATGCTGTTCGCGAGGTAGAAGAAAAACGGCCTGTCCTTGTTCCGCTCGATGAATGAAACCGCGCGTGCTGCATAACGGGTGGTGAGTTGTTTCTGGTCGTCCGGCGTCACCTCCTCATCCACGATCCTGTCGTTCTCATACATCGGCAGCTTCGGATAGGTGCCTTTCTTCGCTTCCGGGTGGTGGGGCCACATGTCGTTCGAGTAGGGCAGGCCGTACCATTCGTCGAACCCCTGCTTCACGGGCAGAAACTCCGGCGCGTCGCCAAGGTGCCACTTGCCCGCCATGCCGGTGGCGTAGCCCTTCTGCTTCACCAGTTCCGCCAGCGTCGTCTCCTCCGGGTTCAACCCGATGCGCGCCTTCGGCCCCAGCGCGCCGTGGATGCCGATGCGGCTATTGTAGCACCCCGTCAGCAACGACGCGCGCGACGCGGAGCACACCGGGCTGGAAACATGGAAATTCGTGAACCGCCGGCCCTCCTTCGCCAGCCGGTCGATGTTCGGCGTGGCATACTTCGCACCGAAGCAAGCGACATCCGCGTAAGCCATATCGTCATTGAAGATGACCACCACGTTCGGCGGGCGGGCCATGGCGAAGGAAGCCGCTGCGAGGAAGAGGATGCCGGCGAGTTTCATTGCCTGACTCTGGGGAAACGATCCCGCCGGAGCAATGATGGAATCATTCCGGCAGGTTGGCAGCCACCCACGCGATTGCCACGAAAGGAAGGGCGACCAGCGCGATGACAACGATCCAGCGCCACCATGCGATTTCCCGATGGCTGACGATGAACCCTCCCTCCGCATCCCATGAAGTGATCTTCCTTTCCGTCAGGAAGGTGTAGGCGGTGAGGTGGGTGAAGATACTGATGAGGGGAGCTCCCAAAGCCTCACCCCGGAGCCAGACCTTGAAGGTCCGGACCAGTGCCTGGCGATAGGCCAGCTTGCTGCCGTCCTGGTTGCGGACGCGGATCAGGAAGAGGGCTTTGAAGGGAGTCGCGCCCCACACGGACAGGAACAGGGGTTCCACGAAATTATAGATCAACATCAGGATCAGTCCGAAGACCAGGTCATTGATCTGCTCCGCTGCCGGGAAGACGGCTCCGAGGGCCAATCCACCGATCAGACTGAACAGGAGAATATCCAAAGTCCTCGCCCAGTAGCGGACCCAGGGGCGGATCTGCGGGCCGGTGGGACTGTATCCGCTCCAATCGATTTCAGAGGACATGCCGGCCGCGGGACTTGCATAGGGTGAGGTTTCGAATCCCGGGATGGTATCCACACGGGACCACTGCGGCATGCCGTCCCGCCAGACGAGGGAAGACGGGTCGAGCGTGCGGGTTGCGAGAAGTTGTTTGATTTTCTCTCCGCTCACCGGTCCCCCTTGTTTTCCGGATTCTTCGTAAAACCATTCGTCCATATGCGGGTGGATTCTCTCGCGCGTGACTGACACTGGCGAGCTTGTAATTGATGGTTGTCAGGATGACACATGCCTTGGCCCGGCATTCACCGGGGGCGTTTTTCCTTTCTTGCCAGCCGGAATTTGGATAAAACACATTGAATCGCAAGCGCGTCCCTTGTTGGAAGCGCCGATCACCCAACCCGCCAGAAACCCAAGCCCATGACCGAAGTATTCAGCAGCCGTGACAGCGCGACCATCGGCCTCCTTCAGAGCCTTTTGGAGGCGGAAGGCATCAGGACCTACCTCCGCAGCGAGCACGCCGCCACCGTGACATATCCTGCGGTGGTGCCGGCGCTCTGCATCCTCGATGAAGCGGACGTGGAGCGCGGGGTCGAGCTGATCCGCGAGAATCTGCGGCAGGGGGAAGCGGGTTCCGAAGAGGAGCATACCTGCCCGCAATGCGGGGAGAAAAGTCCGGGTGGTTTTGAGAAATGCTGGAGTTGCGAGACGTTCTTGATCGTAGCCGGATGACGGCGGATAGAGCGGATGCAGGTGTTGTCAGGAGGTCATCCCCGCTGCCTGGCATTCCGGGTCGCCCACAGTGCGACCCTCCGATTTGGCGGCCCATA
The DNA here is from genome assembly GCF_016595465.1 of Luteolibacter yonseiensis. NCBI lineage: Bacteria > Pseudomonadati > Verrucomicrobiota > Verrucomicrobiia > Verrucomicrobiales > Verrucomicrobiaceae > Luteolibacter > Luteolibacter yonseiensis. The sequence goes on from NZ_JAENIK010000001.1 coordinate 144,212, forward strand.
CGTGGCGGTCAATCCCCCAGCAACCCCTTCAGCCCACCGAAGAAATTGTCCAACTCATCGGTGCTCGGGGCCGCGCCGAGGATGTCGTCGTAGGTGGTGTGGGTGAGGTGTTCGTCGTCGAGCTCGCCGATGAAGCTGCTGGGCTGGCAGCCGGTTTCCTGGCCGTATTTGATACGGGTGGCGCAGTAGGTCATGGTGAGCTGGTCCTGCGCGCGGGTGATGCCGACGTAGAGCAGGCGGCGTTCCTCGTCCTTGGTGCCTTCCGCGATGCTGCGGGTGTGGGGCAGGAATCCCTCCTCGAGGCCGATGAGGAAGACGATGGGGAACTCCAGCCCTTTCGAGGCGTGGAGGGTGATGAGGGTGGCTCCTTGTTTTTTCTCAAGGTCGTCCTCCTTCTCGGAGGCGAGGGCGCTGTGGTCGAGGAAGGACTGGAGGGTGCTCTTCGGGCTCTTGCCGAGGTGGTGGCGCAGGCTGTCGATGACGCTGAAGATGCCTTCGCCGCGCTGCTGGCGCTCGGCGTCCGTCTTGCAGGCGCGCTCGATCCATGTCTGGTACTCGATCTGTTTGATGAGCGAGTCCAGCACGTCGGCGGGGTTTTCCTTGGCGATCTCGATGCGGTTCTTGGCCCCGGCGATGATGGCGACAAATTCCTGCACGGCGTTCGCGGCCTTCGGTCCGAGCTGGCCGGTGAACTCCGGGTCGCAGAGCGCCTGCCAGACGGATTCGTGGTGCTCGCGGCTCCAGTCCGTGGCGAGGACGGCGGTGGATTGGCCGATGCCGCGGTTCGGCGCGTTCAGGACACGGAGAAGCGGCACGTCCGCATCCGGCGAGGCGAGGAGCTGGGCGTAGGCGAGCACGTCGCGGACCTCGCGGCGGTCGTAGAAACTCTGCGCGCCGACCATGCGGTAGGGGATCTTGCGCTCGCGGAAGGCCAGCTCCAGCTTGCGGCTCTGGCCGTTGGTGCGGAAGAGGATGGCGAAGTCCTCCCACTCGCGGCCGATCGCGCCCTTTTCCGAAAGGATTTCCTCGGCGATGAACTCCGCCTCCTGGTCGTCCCCGGGCATGGCGACGATGCGGACGGGATCGCCGTCCTTGCGGGTGGAGCGCAGGATCTTCTCGCGGCGGCCGACGTTGTGCTTGATGAGGCTGTTCGCGGTGTGGAGGACGGCGTGGGTGGAGCGGTAGTTCTCCTCCAGGCGGATGATCTTGGGATCCGGGAAGAATTTTTCGAACTGGAGGATGTTCGCGACCTCGGCACCGCGCCATCCGTAGATGGACTGGTCGTCGTCACCCACGACGCAGACGTGGTAGTTCGGCGGCCCCACGAGCTGCTGGAGGAGCTGCATCTGGAGGGCGTTCGTGTCCTGGAACTCGTCCACGGTCACGCGGGTGTAGCGCTGGCGGAACATCTCCCGGACATCGGAGTGCTCGCGGAGGATTTTTTCGCCGAGCAGGAGGAGGTCGTCGAAGTCCACGGCGTTCTGGGCGCGGAGTTCGTTCTGGTAGGCGAAGGCGAGGGTGGAGAAGAAATCGTCCTCCATGTCCTGAGGCTCCACGCCCTTGTTCTTCGCCTTGGAAATGGCGGAGAGCACCTCGTCCGGCTTCACCTTCACATCCGCGCCGCCCTTGCGGACGAGGAGCTGCTTCATCATGCCGGTCTGGTCCGAGTGGGAGCAGATGGAGAAATTCTTCTTATAGCCGAGTTTCTCGATGCCGCCGCGCAGGATGCGGACGCAGAGCGAGTGGAACGTGCAGACCGTCATGTCGTCCGCAGCGCGCTTGGACACCATGCCGCCGATGCGCTCGCGCATCTCGCTCGCCGCCTTGTTCGTGAACGTCACGGCGAGGATTTCCGAGGGCGAGATCCGCTTTTCCAACATGTGGGCGATGCGGCAGGTGACGGTCCGGGTCTTGCCGGTGCCCGCCCCCGCGAGCAGCATCACGGGGCCGTCGAGCGCGCCCACGGCTTCGCGCTGGGCTTGGTTCAGGGAGTCGAATGAGAAGGAGGAAGCCATCGGCGGGCGGATGAAAGCGGGGCCGGGGCGGGGAGGCGAGCGTGGAGTTTCGGGATTTTGGAAAGGGCGGGCATACCCTCCGCCGCCCGGCCTCCACCTCCGCATGGAACCCCGCTGTTTCAAGGAAAAACCCGGGAACCGCGCGGTTGGACATCCTGAGAATGCGATTGTCATCCCGCGTCCTTCCGTTAGTCTGCCTTCCATGACCCAAGACTCCCGCCAGGTGCTCATCGAGCTGTTGTTCCTTTCACTTTACATGGATGACCACCTCTCGCTCGCCGAGGATGAGGTGCTGAACGAAGCGCTGGAATCGCTCGGCTGGGATTCGCCGCAGCCACGGGAAAAGTTCATTTTCAAGGCGTTCGCCTCCGCCCGTGACGCGATCACGAGCCTGGACAAGACCCGTGGGTTCTTCGACACCCGCACAGCCGTCATCAAAAAGGACGGCTCCGAGGCGGAATCGATCACGTGGCTTTCGAAGGTCCTCGCCGCGGACGGCCTGACATCCACCGAGAAATACTTCCTCGCCCAGCTGGAGCAGCGGCTCTACCCGGCATCCTGAGCCGTATGGCCATTCGGTTGAGACCCTACACGGAAACGGACGAGGCGGCGGTCATCGCGCTGTGGAACGCCTGCGGACTGGTGGTGCCACAGAACGATCCGAAAAAGGACATCGCCCGCAAGATGGCGGAGCACCCCGAGCTGTTCATCGTCGGCGAAATCGCGGGTGCGGTGGTCGCGTCCTGCATGGCGGGTTACGAAGGGCACCGCGGCTGGATCAACTACCTCGCCGTTCACCCGGACCACCAGCGTCAGGGATACGCCACGGAGCTGATGGCCGAGGCCCGGCGTTTGCTGGACGCATTGGGATGTCCCAAGATCAGCCTGCAGATCCGTAACACCAATACGTCGGTCATCGCGTTTTATGAAAAACTCGGATTCGTGGAAGACCCGGTGCGAAGCTTCGGGCTGAGGCTGCGGCATGACGCGCCTCTTTAACGTGTGCGGCGGCATATGAAATTCCTCCTCCGAATTTTCGCCGGGACCCTGATCCGGATCCGGAACGGGTCGGCCGACTGTGTGAAAGGCAAGGTGATGGGATGGCGGTTGGACGCCATTTCGGAACTGGCCGCCGATGCGAACCTGGATGCCGGAGAGATATGGGTGAACGGAAACGGAACAGTGGGTTTTTCCAACGATATTCCACAGGAGCTCCACCAGAGGATCAGGAACGTGATGGCGTCGGATTGAAACGGCCACCGGTCGTGACGGGCATGGAAACCCTTGTCATGGGCGGCAAACCTCCCTTTCATGCAACTCATGAAACCCGGATACCTTCTTTCCTTCGCGTTGCTGGTGGCAAGCTTTTCTATGGTTGCCGCCGCCGAGCCTTTGCTCAGCGTTTCAGCCGTGGTGAAGGATGCCGTGCCGGAGTCCCGCGAGCTGAGCCGGGGGGAGGGACAGTATTCCGAGACCCTCCATGTCATGAAGGCGACGCTGGTTTCCACGGAACACGTCGAGAAAATGGAAGTCACCGTGGAACCGCCGGGGGTGATCGTCACCCTGACCGAGGACGGCGGGAAGAAGTTCGCGACCGCGACCGCCGACATGAAGGGCGGGAGGCTGGCGATCATGGTGAAGGGGAAGGTCATGTCCGCTCCGGTGATCCAAAACGGGCCTCTGGGCCGGGTGTTTCTGATCACGGGCTTCGCCAAAGCCGCGGAAGCGGAGGAACTGGCCGGTGAGTTCGCCAAGATCAGGAAATAAGTCCGGCACGCCGCCGGAGCCCTATCTCCGCGACTTGGGTAGCTTGAAAAACGCCTCCACTTCCGCGAGGGGGCGGGTGTTGAAGACATCCTGTTTCCGCAACCAACCCTTCCGCGCGAGGCGGACGCCGAGGCCGAGGTGGTGCAGGCCCATGGTCGAGTGGGCGTCGGGGTTGATGGCGCAGAGCACGCCCTTGTCGCGGGCGCGTTTCCACCAGCGCCAGTCCATGTCGAGCCGTTGCGGGCTGCAGTTCAGTTCGATGATGGTGCGGGTCTCCGCCGCGCAGTCGATGATCATCGCATGGTTGACGAGGTAGGGTTCGCGACGGAGCAGCAGGCGTCCGGTGACGTGGCCGAGCATGGTGACGTGCTCGTTCTCCATGGCGCGGCAGATGCGGCGGGTCATCTCCTCTTCCGTCAGGGTGAATGACGCGTGCACGGATGCCACGCAGTAGTCGAGCCGGGCGAGGATCTCATCCGGGAAATCCAGCGTGCCGTCCTTGAGGATATCCACCTCGTTGCCCGCGAAGAGGCGGAAATTTTCATAGCCCGCGTTGAGCGTGCGGATGGCTTCGATCTGTTCGAGCAGGCGGGTTTCCTCCAGCCCGTTCGCCTGGAAAGACGACTTCGAGTGATCGGCGATGCCGAGGTATTGCAGCCCGAGGTCCATCGCTTCGTCCGCCATGGCGGCCAGCGTGTCCCTGCCGTCCGAGGCGGTGGTGTGGTTGTGGAAGGTCCCCCGGAGCTGCTCCAGATTGATGAGCCGGGGCAGGGTGTGTTCCGCCGCCGCCTCGATCTCGCCACGGTTTTCACGGATCTCCGGCGGGATGAAATCCAGCCCGAGCGCGCGGTAGATGTCCGCCTCCTCGTGGATTTCGTGATCCCCGGCGGTTTCTCCCGTGAAGCCGTATTCGTTGAGCGAGAGTCCTTGTTTCAAAGCAAGCGAGCGGATGGCCACGTTGTGCTCCTTGGAACCGGTGAAGTATTGCAGGGCGAAGGGGAACTGCGCGTTCGACACGGCGCGGAGATCGCACTGGAGGCCGTTTTTCAATCGCACCGAGGCCTTGGTATCGCCGCAGACGATGACCGAGGCGACCTGAGGCAGGGTGGTGAAGTCCTCGCAGACGAGCGCGGGTTCCCTGGTGGCCACGAGGAAATCCAGGTCGTGCACGGTTTCCTTGCCCCGGCGGTAGGAACCCGCCGCCGAGACACGGGAGATTTCGGGGTGCGTGCGCAGGAGGTCGAGAATCTCCTCCACCAGCGGGCTGATGCCGCCGAGCAGGAAGCTGTCCGCGAAGGTCTGCTTCAGCGCGATCGCTTCGAGGATCTTCGTCTGTGTCTTCGCGCCGAATCCGGGGAGGACCGCCACCTTGCCCTCGTCGCACGCGGTTTTCAGGTCCGCGATGGAACCGACGGCCAGCGTTTCGTAAAGGACCTTGATCTTCTTGGGGCCCAGTCCCTGGAGGTCGAAGAGTTCGAACAACCCGGCGGGGAATTCGGCGCGGAGTTTTTCATGAAAGCCGAGCCTGCCGGTGCTGGCGAGTTCGTGAAGCTTGTCGCGCAGGGCGTCGCCGATGCCCTTGATGCCCGCGAGGTCGTTGTCCTTCGCGCGTTGCAGGATGTCGCCGTCGTGGTTCCGCACCGCCTCCGCCCCTTGCCGGTAGGCGCGGACCTTGAAGGGATTCTCCGCCTTCAGCTCCAGCAGCAGGGCGATTTCTTCGAGCACTTCAGCCAGGTTCTCGCGAGTCATGGGGAAGAGTTGCGAGAGGGAAGGGGGAGGTCAAGCGGCGGAGAACATCGGGAGCGAGGACCCTGGAAGTCCGCGCTGACAGGTGGCTTCGAACACGGAATCCGTGCCCGGGTGCCTGAGCGGGCCCTACACCTGTCGATCGGAATCTTTTTTTCCATCATCCGAAAAAAGCACTACCCAAATGGGGGGTAAACCGTGTATTGACAGATAGATTCTTGTATTCCGGAAACGTAACGGGGTATGGAATCGTAAAAGGAGCCGCTCTAACCCATCACGGAGTCTCCTTCATCCCCTCAGCAATATTATCAGGAATGTCTCCCGAGTTATCAGGAGATATCCCAACCCATTGAAATAAAAAAACACCATGAAGCCAACCCGCCGTAATCCTTTGTTCGCCAATTTCTTCCGTGGAAACACCCTCGCGACCGCCGTTGTGTTGAGTCTCGCTGCCTCCGGTGCCGCCGGGGCGGCCAATGCCTACTGGGATTCCAACGGCACCACCGCCGGCGCGGGTGCCACTCCCACCGGAACATGGGGAACGAGCGCGTTCTGGAATGCCACGGAGGCAGGCACCACCACCACCCCCGGTGCCTGGGTGACAAACAATGTCGCCATCTTTTCCGCAGGAACCGATGCCACCTCCGCATACACCGTCACGATTGCCGCCGGGACCACCCAGACGATTGGCGGACTGACTGTCCAGGAAGGCACGCCCACCATCACCGGCGGCACCGCGCTGGCTCTCAACAACGCCAGCACCCCCTTTGCCATCACCGGGACGGGCATCGTGAACTCGGTGATCTCGGGAAGCGGCGGAGGCATCGCCAAGACCGGCACCGGCACGCTCGTCATCGGCAGCGCGGCGAACACATTCACCGGCAATATCACGGTGACCGGGCCGACAGGAGCTCTCCAGATGACATCGGGAAGCAACGGGAACGCGACCTCCGCTCCCCTCGGCATCGCGAATGCCGGTGGCACCGCTTACAAGACCGTCACCCTGTCCAACGGCGGTATTTTCCGACCGATGGCGAATTATAATTCCAACGTCCCCTCGGCGACATTGCCCGGCAATGGCTACGTCTTCATGTTCGGCGCGGGTGGTGGCATTTTCGACACTCCCTCCGGTGTGACACTCACCGTGGATGACGGCACCGGCACCGGAACCGGAACCGGCAACTCCCAGCTTCAAGGGACCGGAGATCTTACCAAAACCGGTGCCGGCACCCTGGCGCTGGGCACCACCACCAGCAATTTCAGCGTTTTCACCGGCAATATCACGATTTCCGACGGGGTTGTGAACACCAAGTCCGCCACTTCATTGGGAGCGGGTTCCAATGTCCTGGTCCAGAACGCGGCCAACCCCTCGGCCTCCGACAGCAACGTCCTGCAGATTGTCGGAGGATTCACCCATGGCACCGGCAAGACGCTGACCCTGCGCAACAACTCGACCAGCAACATCGCGAACGCCCGGGCGGTTCTGGAAAACCAGTCGGGAAACAACACCTGGGCCGGCAACATCGTGTTCGACCAAGGGATGAACCAGTCGCTGACCTCGACCGCGGGGGTATTCACCGTCAGCGGCTTTATCTCCAGCACGGGCACTCCGCCGAGCTCCGTTTTCCTGCGGGGGGCCTCCAGCGGCGTGATCACCGGCGGCATCAATGTCGGCAGCACCATCCTCAACAAGACCGACGGCGGAAGCTGGACCATCAGCAGCAGCGGCAATGGGAACGGTCCCGTCCGCGTCAGCAACGGCTCGCTCATCCTCAATAACACCAACGCGGTCTCGCCCTCCACCCAGCTGACCCTCGGCCAGACCGACGGCAGCGCGGCCACCCTGACCGTCAACGCCGGGTTCACGCAGGAGTTCGTCTCCATCGTCAACGATCCCGCCAGCACCGCCACCGCGACCCAGACCATCAATGGCGGCGGCTCCATCACCACCGGCACCACCAACCGGACCTACACCATCAGCGACCCCGCCGCGGCGGACGACGTCACCATCAACACGCCGATCCTCGGTTCCGGCGGCTTCACCAAGGCGGGCCCGGGCACGCTCGTGGTCAACAACTCGGTGACCGGCCCCGTGACCGTCAACGCCGGCACACTGCGCGGCGCGCCTTCTTTCGACACCGGCCTCACCCTGAACGCGGGCACCGTTTTCACCGCCGGCACCACCGGCAGCGGCGTCACCGTTCCCACACCTCTGCTGACCCTCGGCACGGGAGCCACCACCCTCAACCTGAATGCCGGCCCGGGTGGCGATCTCATCAATGTCGGCGCCTCCAACGGCCTGACCGCGGGCGGGACCACCACGATCAACGTGACGCGGTTCGGCGGCACGCTGCCGGTCGGCGTTTATCCATTGATCAATTTCAGCGGCACTGTCCAAGGCGGAGGAAGCTTCGTCCTCGGCACCATCCCGCCACACCTCACCGCGAACCTCGTCAACACCGGTTCCTCGGTGGCCCTCAATGTCACCTCCAGCGACTATTTCGTCTGGACCGGAACCAACAACGGCACATGGGACACCACCACGGCCAACAACTGGAACCTGTTCTCCAACAGCTCGCCCGTTCTCTATCAGGACGGCGAGGCCATCACCTTCGGCAATACCGGCCTCAATCCGACCGTGGTCGTGGCCACCCCCCTCAGCCCGGGCTGGGTCACCTTCTCCAACAGCACGGGCGGTCCGGCCTGGCGCATCACCGGAGCGGCCCTCACCGGCATCGGCGGCATCACCAAAACCAATACCGGCACCGCCACCATCGCCAACGCCGTCAGCTTGACCGGCAATGTGCTCATTCAAGGCGGAACCCTTGAAATCGACCACGACACGGGCTCCCTCACCGCCGCCGCGGCGGTGAATGTCTCGCCCGGCGCCACACTGCTCCTTTCCAAGGACAACGGCGACTTCACATTCGACCGCCCTGTCACCGGAACCGGCACCGTCAAGGTGGATCCGGTCACCAGCACCACCGGTCCGGGTTCCCGCACCGTCACGCTTTCAGGAAACAACACCGGCTTCTCCGGCGTGCTCAAGCTGTCACCCTCCGGCACCGCCGCCGCCAACGGCACCTTCCGGACCGCGGGCGCGACCAGCCAGGTCAATCTCGGAGCCGCCACGCTGGATATCGATGCCGGAGCACAGTTGTGGTTCACCGGCTCCATCTCCAACAACATGACGATCACCGGAGCGGGCTTCAGCGAGACCCAGGCGAACAGCCCGGCCACCGCCGCTACGGATGTTTCCGGAAATCCCGTCACCGTGCCCGGCTTCACCTACAGCGGCCACGGCGCGATACGCATGGACGGCGCCACCATCACCGGCAACATCACGCTTGATGGCAACGCCGGAATCACCGCCTACAACACCACCGGCATCATCACCGGCGCGATCAACAATGTCGCCCCCTCGGACACCCTGGTGGTCGGTGGCGGCGGTGCCGGAACCACCCTGATCCTCTCCGGAGACGCCTCGGGTCTCGAGCGGATCTGGGTCAATGGCGGTGGAACCGCAGGCACCAGCGTCCTGCAGATCGGCAACAACGACGCCACCGGAACGCTCGCGTCCAATGTTGACGTCATCCTCTACAACGACGGTGCCGGTGCGGTGCTGCGCGTGAACCGCCCGGATGCCTTCACCCTCGAACCCGGCCAGAAAATCATCGCCGCCCACAACGGCACCGCGACGAACCTTACGAAGGCCGCGCTCCAGACGAACGTCACCGGAGCCGGATTCTCCATCGGCAGCGCGGGAGCCAACGTGGTCGATCTCTCGGACGGAATCAACGGCGGCACCATCAGCGTGGGCAACGCGGTGACGGGTGCGGTCCTCAACATCGATGCCGGCGCCACCATCGAGATCCGCCACATGGGCGTGGGCGATGGAGCCGGTTTCTCCTCCACCGTCAACCAGACGGGAGGCTCGGTCGCTATCAACGGTGCCAACACCGACGCCACCAACAACCTCCGCCTCGGACACTGGGCGACCGAGACCTCGACCTACAACCTCACCGGTGGCACCCTCAGCTTCGGTTCCGCACCTTCGACCGCCACACCTTCGGCCACCGCCGAACTCGCCGGCGGCATCTATGTCGGTGTCGATGGCACCGGTATCTTCAACCAGTCCGGCGGCACGGTGACCACCAACTACGTCGTCCTCGACAACCGGGGCGACACCGCGGGCACCGATCAATACAACCTCTCCGCAGGAACCCTGAACCTCTCCAGCGCCTGGGGGATCATCCGCCGCAACATCTCGGCCGAGTTCAGCTTCTCCGGTGGAACGATCCGCAACTCCGGCAGCGGCATCGTCGCCAACATCGACTGCCCGCTGATCGTTTCCAACACTCCGGTGCTGGACACCAACGGAGCCTCCAACGGCCTGAACCTGGTGAAGGGACTCACCGGCGGCGCGGGAACCCTGACCGCACAAGGCGGCGGAGCGGTTTACCTCAACGACATCAGCACCTTCCCGGGCACCCTGTCGATCACCGACACCACCGTCCTCGGCGGCACCGGAACCTTCCCGGGCACCGCCACCGTCAGGAACGTCTCACCCGGGGCCACCACCGCCTACGGCACGACGGGCACCCTGACGCTCGGGGATGCGGCGGCCGCGACGGTCACCACGATCTCGGGAACGGCGAACTTCGACCTCAATTCCACGGATGCGACATCGGGCTTCGGCAATGATCTGGTGGCGGTCAACGGCGACCTGGATCTCACCAATTCAAAGATCCTTCCGCGTTTCTACAACGGAGCGCCCGGCATCGGGGCCGAGATCCGCTACACCCTCTACACCTACACCGGCACCCGGACCGGTACTCCGACGCTGGATCCGTCCTTCACAGGAGTGTCACCCTCGCTGACCTTCTCCATCGACACCTCTGTCAGCGGAGTCGTGAGCCTCGTCGTGACCGGAACCTCCACGAACCTCACCTGGACGGGGGGAGCGGCCGGCAACACCTGGGATGTCAACAACACCGTCAACTGGTCCGGAGCCTCCAAGTTCTACCAGCTCAGCACGGTGACCTTCGATGACACCGGCAGCAACACTCCCGCGATCTCCCTCGTCGGCACCCTCATTCCGTCCACCTTGACCGTCGACACCAGCACGAAGAGCTACACCTTCTCCGGCAGCGGCGGCATCGGTGGCGGCGCGCAGGTGACCAAATCCGGCTCCACGCAGCTCACGCTCCTGACCAACAACACCTACACCGGCACCACCTTCATCGGTGGCGGCATCGTGCAGGTGGGCAACGGGGGAACGACGGGCACCATCGGGGCCGGCGCCACCACCATTTTTGACGGAGCGGAACTCCAGTTCAACCGCACCGACTCCATCAGCCAGACCGGCATCTTCGAAGGTGGCGGCACGCTGGTCCAGGAAGGGACCGGCACATTCACCCTCCAGAACGCCAACTCGAACTACGGCCCCATCCGCGTGGATGCCGGAATCCTGAAGGCGGCGAACGTTTCGGCCTTCGGCACCTCATCGGGAATCACCATCGCCTCCGGCGGGCAGGTGAACCTCAACGGAACGAGCTTCGGAAACACCCGATCCTATTCCTACACCATCGCCGGCAACGGCCCGGACTCCCGTGGCGCCATCATCAACGAAGTGGTCAGCATTGCTGAAAGGGCGGCCGTCTACAACCTCACCCTCAGCGGCAACGCCTCCGTGGGAGCTTATGGTCCCGCCGGCGAAGGGAACCGTTTCGACATCGGTTACAACGGTTCGATCTTCGGAGCCATCACCGGCAACGGATTCACCCTCACCAAGGTGGGAGACAACCTCATCGGCGTCCGCGCCCCGGCCGACAACATCTCCTATGTCGTGGCCGCCGGCACCCTGCGTGCGGAAAACAGCAACCTCGCGCTTGGAAGCACCGGAGTGACGGTGAATTCGGGAGCCCGTCTCGACTCATGGGGAGCGCTGATCTTCCCGGTGCCGCTCACCCTGGCCGACAACTCCAGGCTCACCACATCCAGCGGCGCCGGCACCTGGAACGGAAACGTCGCCCTGAACGGCACCGCCACCTTCGCCGGTGGCGGCACCAGCACCACCCTCACCGGCGTGGTTTCGGGAACCTCCGGGGCGATCGTCAAGGCGGAGGCCTCCGCGCTGATCCTTTCGGGGAACAATACCTACACCGGCGGCAGCACCATCACGGGTGGCACGCTGCAGGCCAACAGCAACAACTCGCTCGGCACCGCCGGAGTGGTTCTCAGCAACACCGCCGTGGCCGGTAAACTGGTCGTCAACGGAGGGGTCACCATCGCCAACAACATCACCATCGGAAATGGCACCACCCTTACCGGCGTGTCCGGCCGTGGCTTGGTCGAGCAGCTCGGCACCGGCCAGGCGATCCTGACAGGCGATGTCATCGTCAATTCCGGAGCCACCGCGGGTGGTACCTTCTTTGCGAGCGGCACCGTCGGCAACGAACTGGTCTTCAATGGCGCGATCACGATCAACGCCGCCGCGGGCGTCCGCGAAGGCAGGGCCATCTTCTCCGGAGGGGGCACGGGTAACGGAAGATACCTCGGCGTCAGCGGCACGGTGCTGCCGGGTGTCGACAACGGCCTCCCGACCGACCTGAGCCTGCTGGTGGGTGAATCCGCGAACGGCACCTTCGATCTGAATGGGAAAAGCCAGAGTCTGATCGGTCTCACCAAAGGTACCAATACCGCCACCGTCACCAATACCGGAGCCACTCCGTCGACTCTGACGCTGGACATCGCCACCGGCACCACCAACACCTACGCAGGGACATGGGCCGGCAGCCAGATCTCCGTCGTCAAGAACGGCGCGGGCACCCTCGCGCTCACCGGAGCGGCAGCGGGCATCACCGGCAACATCCTGGTCAGCCAGGGCGTGTTGTCGGCGGGCGCGCAGAACACCGGCCTCGGCCAGCAGCTCGCCGCCCGCACCATCACCGTTTCCAACGGAGCCACGCTGGCCTTCGGCATCAACAATGTGTTTGGCAACGGTGCCACCGCGGTCACCGCGCTCCCCGCGATCGTGATCAACGGCGGAACGCTCACCACCAACAGCTATGACGTGGTCGGGAAACTGACGCTCAACGGCGCGACCGTGACCGACACCCGGACGGGAGCGCTCACCGGCTTCCAGGCCTATGAGTTCAAGGATGTGGTCACCGTGGGCGGAACGGCTCCTTCGACGATCTCCTCGCCAGGTTCGTTCGGCAGCCACCTCGTCGGCAACATCACCTTCGACGTGGCGGACGCCACCAGCAGCGCCGCCGCGGACCTGACCGTGAGCTCGCGCCTGATCAACGCCACCACCGACAACGCCAGCGCCGCGGGCGGACTCGTCAAGGCGGGTGCCGGCACCATGGTGCTGTCCGGCGTCAACAGCTACACCGGAAACACCGTGGTGAACGCCGGAACGCTGAGCCTCGCCGACAACGCCCAGCTCCGGTTTGTCATCGGCGCCACCAGCGGCACGAACAACACCCTGACCGGTGCCGGAACCGCGGTGATCGACGGTGACTTCGCCATCGACACCACCGCAGCCGCCGCCCTTACCACCGGCACCTGGGTTCTGGAAAACGTCCCCTCGCTCACCGGTGCCTACGGCTCGACCTTCTCGGTCGTGAATCCGGACGGCAGCCCGTGGACCGACGCGGGAGGCAACAAGTGGACCAAGGCCGTCGGAGCCAACCTCTGGACCTTCGACGAGACCACCGGCACCCTGACCGTCGGCTCGGCGGGAGGCTTCGCATCCTGGTCCGCAACCAATGCCGGAAACGGCGCGGCGTCCGGAGACTTCGACGGCGACGGCGTCAGCAACGGCGTGGAATGGGTGTTGGGAGGAACCGGAACCACCAAGGATCTCGGCAAGCTGCCCGCCGTTTCCACCAGCGCCGGAAACCTGGTCTTCACCTTCGTGCGGGACCAGCAATCCATCAGCCCGGACACCGTGGTGACCATCGAGGTGGGAACCTCGCTCGCCAGCTGGCCGGAAGTCTATGTCGTCCCCGGCACCGCAGGCACCTCCGGTTCCCCCGGCACGGTGGCGGTCACCAAGGACACTCCGGCCGCAGGCAAGGATACGGTGACACTCACCGTTCCCCAGGCGCCGGACGCGAAGAAGTTCGCCCGCCTCAAGGTGAACATCGTCCCATGACGCCCGCCTGAGAAAGGTCATGAATCCCCGACCCGCTCCCATTCATCTGGGAGCGGGTTTTTTATTTCTGGTCCTATCTCCCTCTCCGGTGTGAAACGGGTTTCTCCGGATCAAGGGACTTCCTCCGCATGGATCTCCGCAGGGAGGAAGTCGCGGGTTGTGTCGGTTGGTGGATCAGATATATTGAATGCCAGAAGTCGTTGCCGAAACAATGTAACGATGATCCGCCGGAACATTGTCCGGAGTTCAAGCTTCAGCTTGCTCTTTCACAAGACTCCGGTTCTTTCACAAGACTCCGGTTCTTTCACAAGACTCCGGTTCTTTCACAAGACTCCGGTTCTTTCACAAGACTCCGGTTCTTTCACAAGACTCCGGCTCTTTCACCAACCACAGCATGTTCACAGACCTCCTCTCTTTCACGAAGTCCGGATTGCAATTCGGAAGAGCACGCTGGAGCGGTCCGCTGGAGCGCGAACTCCGGACACCACAAAGGAACGACACAATCTTACAAATTCCGGAAATCTCTTTTTGCAATCCGTATATGTTCCGTGGTTCCGGACCCGTTGCCACCACCTCGCAAGTTGTCATGCCATGAAAATCCACATCTCCGCCCTTTGCTCGCTGCTGGTGTCCTTTCCGGCCTTCGCCGCCGAAGAGGCGAAACCAAGATTCCGGCATGTCTCGGAATTCGCCACATGGGCGGATGCCAAGCTTGCCGCCGACGACTACGAAGCCCTGATGAAAGCGCAGTCCGATACCAAGGACTCGCGGCAGACCCAGCTCATCAACCTCGGAACACTCGATGCGTGGTTGAAGCAAAGGACGCTCGCCAAGATCTACGAGGGACGGGATTTTCCCAAGGATGCCACCACCTTCAAGCTCGGCGGTCATGAAATGGAGCTGGGCCACTGCCACATCGAGTTTTCAAAAAAAGACGGTTCATGGGAAATCGTCAGGATCTGGCAATGCCGGTGAGCGGGAATTGAAGTTCTCCACCAGCCTGGCGGCTTCCTATGGTGATTTCCATAGGCAAGCCTGTGTTCGAGCTTCGGCAGGCGGAGATCACGGGTTCCCATGAGGGTGATGGGAGGGTGGATACCGGACGACGGACATGGGTTCTTGTCCCCACTTTGTCCCCACATTTGTCCCCGTTTTGGGGACTATCCATTTTCCGGCGGGAATCGCACGATGGGTTCTCATGGCGGGAGGATCGCGAGTCGTTTCTCCGGGCATGTAAGGTGTTGAATCTCCGTTATGTGGGGTTCTGGCAACCAAACCCATCCATATGAAACAAAACCCTAGTAGAACCCATCGCCTGTTGGCGAAATTACGGCCCCTGGCGCTTGTCGCCGCGGCGGCAGTGTGCGGCGCGGGGACAACCGCTCATGCCGATCTGGTCGGCAGGTGGTTTTCCGGCGCGGAAACTCTCAATGATACCTCCGGCTTCGGCACCCCGGGCACCCATAACGGCGTCGCCGTCGGCGCGAACGCCCATCTGCTGAGCTACAACTCCGACGTGCCGGCGGGATTCACCGGAAAATCGCTGGACCTCAAGATCGGCAACGTCGGCGTGATGATCGCGAACAGCGCGAACACCGACGGCGGATATGTGAACACCTTCGACCAAGGCCTCCAGGATCAGATGACCGTCGCGTTCTGGGCCAAGGGATTTCCCGGCAACTGGGCCGGCTGGATCTCCAAGCGCGGCGAGGACGGAGTGGGCTGGCAGGTGCGGAGATTCTCGGACAGTCCGGTGCCCTGCTTCACCTTGCGCGGCCTCGCGGATGAGGACGGATCCGGCGGAACGATCAGTGTGAACCAGAACCCTCCCGTATGGCATCATTATGCCGCGGTGTGGGACAAGAGTTCGGGCATGCGTTATCTGTATGTGGATGGGGTGTTGTCGCACACGAACACGACGACTTTTGACAAACCAAGCGTGGCGCTCGCCCCGAACAAGCATCTGGGGATCGGTGCGAGACAGACGGGAGGCTCGGACTTCGAGTCTTTTTTCCTCGGGCTGATCTACGACGTGCGGGTCTATAACTCGCCGCTGACCTCCACGGAGGTGGCGTACATGGTCCCGCCGAAGACCCCCGTGGGCCTGACCGCGACGGGTGGGAAAGGCAGGATCGCCTTGACATGGCCGGCCGTCCACGGTGCCGCGAGTTATACGGTGACCACCCGCCACGGCACCACGAACGCCCTGCAGACGGACGTGATTACGGCGGAGGAGGGACTCGCCGGTTATTCGTTCACCAAGACTCTTGGATTGGAGAACGGCACCCAGTATTTCATCAAGATCTCCGCAACCAACCCTTCCGGCACGAGCGCGGCCAGCGCGGAAGTGAGCGCGACGCCCACTTTGCAGGGTAGCTCCGCGAAGGACATCCTGACGTTCGACTTCGACTACCTCGGACCCGCGACGATTTCCGGCACGAACATCATCAAGAACGTGCCCGTGGGAACCGACGTGACCAATATCGCGCCGATCTACACGACCTCTCCGCTGAGCCTGCAGGACCCGAATTATGAATCGGGCAACCAGCCGCGGGACTTCACCACTCCGCAGACCTACACCATCACCGCGGAGGATGGCTCGACCAAGGTTTACACGGTGACGGTCGTCGAATCCACCCCGCTGACCTTCGATTTCAACAACGGCCTGCAGGGCTGGTCGCAGATCTGGCCGCTCATCAGCGACGGCTTCGTCCTGCGGGACAGCCGGCTCAATGCGGGTGGTGACAACGATGAAACACGTTTCGCACGTTCTCCCGCCTTCTACCTGAACAACGTCGGTCCGCTCACCTTCGACCTGATGGGCGGACAATCCCTGCTTGGCGCGCCCGGCTTCGGCCCTTCCGCGATCCCGCAGCTGTCACAGGCCGGTGGGTTCGCCGGTGCCGCCCTGCGCGATGTGGCGTCTAACACCTATGTCCTGAGCAAGGCCCGCACGGGAAATGGCGACGCGCAGCAGAACAACAGCTTCACCGCCGCCGAGCTTGCCCCGTTCGCGAACAACGGCCGCCAGTATACGCTCGACTACATCGACTACAACAGGGGCGGCTGGGGCTGGACGAACATGGACAATGTTTCCGTTCCCGGCACCCTCGCACCGACCGCCGAAATGACGTCGATGACCCTCATGGGACGCGCCGCCATCTCCGGGGACAACATCACGCTGACGCTGCCTTTCGGATCTTCCGTGACGGCGCTGGCACCGACCTTCACCCTCAGCGCCGGGGCCACCGTCAACAAGGCCTCCGGCAGCACGCAGAACTTCACCAGCCCCGTCACCTACACGGTGACCTCGTCGGACTCGGCGGTGACACGCACCTACACGGTGACGGCGGTGGTTCTTCCGGATCCGGCCACGGCCCTGGTCGGCCACTGGGTTTCCGGTGCGGAGAATCTCACCAATACCTCCGTGATCACTCCGGCTGGCACGCATGACGGCGTGGCCGCGGGATCGAACGCGGGAGCCCTCGCGTTCAATCCGAACGATGTGCCGCTCGACTTCGGAGGAAGTTCGCTCGACCTCAGGGCGGGAAATGTCGCGGTCCAGATCGCGAACACCGCGAGCTCCGACGGAGCCTATGTGAACACCTTCGACCAAGGCATCCGCAGCCAGGTGACCATCGCCTTCTGGGCGAAGGGCTTCCCCGGTGAATGGAATCCCTGGGTGAGCAAGGGCGGGGAAGACGGCATCGGCTGGCAGGTCCGCCGCTTCGGTGGCAATCCGAACGCCACCTTCACCATGCGCGGCATCGAGAACGAGGACGCGCCGGGCAGCCTGATCGTTGTGAACCAGAATCCACCCGTGTG
Organism: Luteolibacter yonseiensis; assembly: GCF_016595465.1. NCBI lineage: Bacteria > Pseudomonadati > Verrucomicrobiota > Verrucomicrobiia > Verrucomicrobiales > Verrucomicrobiaceae > Luteolibacter > Luteolibacter yonseiensis. Next base: position 161,729 of record NZ_JAENIK010000001.1, read on the forward strand.
GCACCACTATGCGGGAGTCTGGGACCAGGCATCCGGCACCCGCTCGCTCTATGTGGATGGCGTGCTCTCGCACGACACTTACAACGCGATGGGCCAGCTCATGGCGCTCGCTCCGCTGAAGCACCTTTTCCTCGGCGCGCGCCAGGGTGGGAACAATGTGGACATCGGAAACTACTTCCAGGGCCTGCTCTATGATGTCCGGATCTACAAGCAGAAGCTCTTCGCCTCCCAGGTGCAGACGGTGATGACCACGCCGACGACGCCGCAGGGCGCGGAGGCGAAGCTCCGCAACTTCGGCATACCGGGCTATCCCGCGGTGATTTCGGGCACGAACGTCACCTGGACCCTGCCGATCGGCACGGATCTGGCGGCTCTCGCCCCCACCTTCACCCTCACGGCGGGCGCGGTCAGCAATCCCGTGTCCGGCACGGTCCGGGATTTCGCCACCCCGCAGACCTACACGGTCACCGGTTCGGATTCTTCGGTGAACGTTTACACGGTGAACGTCATCCTCGGGAACAACTTCAATACGGACAACACGCTCGACGGCTGGCACAACCGCGTGTGGAACGCGGCCACCTCCGCATGGGTGGACCTCGCGCCGGATGTCTGGGAAGTGCCCGCCCACATCAACGGCGGGGCGACCCATCCTCCGGGATTGAGCAGCCTCTTCCGCACCGGCTTCGGCGCGGTGGAAGCCACCGAAGTGGGTACCGGCGCCCGCGATCTGCACCTGAACACCCTGTGGCTCCGCTCGCCACAGTTCAATGTGGGTGGAGGAGGGGATCTCACCCTGAAGCTCGCGAAAGGCACCTCCCATACCGGCATCGCACCGGCCAACGAGGCCGCCATTCCGTTCGCCGCCATCCAGGATGGCGGGTGGATGGGCGTCATCCTGCGCCGCGTCAGCGACGGTGCCTTCGTGCTGAACAAAGCCAAATCGACCGGAAACGACGATACCTACCGCACCTACACCTTCACCCAATCGGAGCTGGCTCCGTTCGTCGGTGTGGCCTGCACCCTCGAGCTGATCAATGCGGACAAGGGCAGCTGGGGTTGGATCGCGATGGATGACGTGCAGCTTCCTCCCGGCAGCAGCACGCCGGCCGTGGTCGGCAGTCCGTTCGACATCTGGATCGGCACCAACTATCCGGGGCTCTCGGACAAGAGTTCCGCCGGTGATCCGGATGGCGACGGCCTGAGCAACCTGCAGGAGTATGCCTTCGGTCTCGATCCAAGCAGCGGTGCCTCGTCCAGCCCGATCACCGTTCAGCTCGACAAGACGGCGGGCACGTTCCGCTACACCCGCCGCGACCCTGCGGTGAGTGGTCTGACTTACACCGTGCTCACCTCGCCGGGCCTCGCCGGATGGGCCACGGATGCCGGAGCGACCGCCAGCCAGACGGTCGTCGGAACCACCGGCGACGTGCAGACCGTCGCCGTCACACTCACCGGAGCTCCGCTCACAGCGTCCTCGCTGTTCGTCCGGGTGAAGGCCGATTGAATTCCATCGGGCGGATGGCTCCCCGTCATCCGCCCGAACCAACGACCCGCGCCGGGAAACCCGTTTCCTGGCGCGGGAAATTGTTCGAAAAATCCACAACCGCTCCCACCAACTGCCGTGTGGAGTCCGCGCTTCGACAGGTTCCCGCCCGCGGGAGGACGAGGCCCGGACTCCGGACAGCACCGTTTTTACCACCAGTTCCACCCGAGGATCCGGATGAGGGAAACCCCAATTTTCCCAAAGCCCGGACTGGTTCCAACCCAACCCAAACCCATTCATGAAAACCCAACCCACGGCCACCGCCCGCCGGTGTTCCGCCCGACGGCCCCGCCGGACCCATCCGCGGGGTTTCGCCCTGATCGTCACCCTCTCGCTCATGATCCTGCTCGCGGTCATCGCCGTGGGATTGCTCAGCCTGGCGGGTGTCACACTGAGAAACTCCGGACAAAACAACGCGATGTCCGTCGCCCGCGCCAACGCCCGCATGGCCCTGATGCTTGCGATCGGCGAGCTTCAGAAAAACGCCGGACCCGACCAGCGGATCACCGCCAGGGCGGACATCCTTGATGACAGGATCGCCAATCCGAGGCTCACCGGAGTGTGGGACTCGTGGGAGATGACCCCGAACACCCAGCCCTCCGAGTTCCAGAAAACAGCGCGCGACGCGAAATTCCGCGGCTGGCTGGTTTCCGGGGATCCCTTGGAAAGCAGGAAGATCGGCTTCGCCAGCGAGGCGACGCCCGCCGTCACCGGCCCGGCTTCCCAATCCGCCCCGGGCGTGACGCTGTGGGGGACGGGCACCGTCGGAAAAAACAACACTTCTCCGAACGCCGCGTCCAACGAGGTGGCCGTCAACAAGGTCCCGATCAATTCCACGCCGGGTGCCCTGGCCTGGGCGGTGATGGATGAAGGGGTGAAGGTCCGCATCAACAACCTCTTCACCAAAGACGTCGCCGGCGTGACAACGAGGGAAGGGACGAAAACCTCGCGGCTCGGAGCCGGCCGTCTTCCCGGGGTGGCGTTCATCGATGATCTCGAAGGACTCGAACGGAAATTTTTTGAAACCGGTAAGGAAGAGGCGAAGGAAATCATGAAGGGCGTCACGCCGCGGAGTTTTTCCCTCGCTGCGAAAAAAGTAGCTTCCGGCGTCGACCAGGAAAAGCTGATGGCCCTCACCCATGACATCACCACGGTGTCCACGGGCTTGTTCACCGACGTCGCGCGCGGCGGACTCAAGCAGGACTTCCAGCTCATGACGAACTCCACCACCCTGCCGTCCGAATATACGACAGGAACGAACAAAGGCATCTATGCCTCGCGCTTTTCCTCGCTGCCCGCCGGCGTGAAATCCGATCCGCAGTGGGAGTCGCTGAGGCAGTTCGCGTCCACCTACAAGGATACGGCCAACCTCACCAAGACAAACGGCGTTCCTGTCCTCAAGACGCGGGTGCCCGCCGCTTGGAACGCTTCGGTTCAGAACGGAACGCCGGGAGAACCCGGATCGAGCATCACCGTGAAACCCGAACCACCGGCCGGCGTGGTCCTCACTCCCACGATCGCGAAGGTGCAGATGCTCTTCAGCCTGATCGCCCGCGACCTCTACCCCAACCTGCCCGCGAACATCCAGAGGCGGCTCACCACCGCTGAAAAAGCCGGGAACCTCCACGGTCCGCAGGACGCCTATTTCAGATCCACGAAGTATGACTATGACCTGCACCTGCTCTACACGCCCATCGTCACGCTTCACAATCCCTACAATGTCGCGCTGGAGTTCACGAACCTGCGGCTGGAGTTCATCGGCGTGCCCTTCGCGATGCAGGTCTTCCGCAACGGCGCGCCCCTCAGCAAGGGACTCGTGCCGCTTGAGACGATGACCGACGACAACAAGAACGGCCAGAAGAGCAAGGTCTTCGGCATGAACCTGAAAACCAAGGTTGGTGGCAAGGTCGGCGCCCCCGTTTTCCGGATGCTGCCGGGCGAGGTGATCCTGTTCTCGCCCTACATCGATCCCACGCGCAATTATGCCCAGGACCTGGGAAGCCGGACCTTCTGGGACATCGAGCTCGCGACCGGGATCACCAAGAGCATCGATGCGATTCCCGGGTGGCGCGGGTTCGGCATCGGTTATGACTGTGACTGGCTGGCGGGGAACCAGCCCAGCTTCGGCAGCGCCTCCTCCGAGACTCCCGGCAGCGCGGAGCCTCCGTACGGATTGTGGAAGGGCTGCTACGGCCTGGCATGGGATGACAAGATCCACGTCGAATTCGCTCCCATCAGCATCCCCGCGAACAACAACAAGTTCACGATCCAGCTCTCCGCCACCGTGGCCGGGACGGCGAACAAGAAGATCACCGCCATCGAGATGGATTATTCCGAGCCGAAGGGACTTCAGAAATTCCTCAGCCCGACCGGTGGCGAGACGGCGCTGCGCTACCCCGGCGGCGACCTGGCGAAGAACTATGTGGTGGGACACGAAATGAGGGAGCCTTCCAGCACTCCCATCGGCCAGCTTCAGAAAGCCAAGGCCTTCGCGCTGCTCACCGTCCAGGCGAAGAACACCTCGGGCGGGATCGACGCCACGAACGTCGACGGCCGCTACAACGGCAAGCCATGGGCGTTCGCGCATGGAGCGGTCGCCACGTCCTCGCAAAAGATCCTCAAGGAACATCCCGCGAACCAATCCCACGAGATCGACCTGCGGCTGCTGCCCGAATCCGAACTGGCGGAGTTTCCCGCCATCGAGAAGAACACCGACCGCGCGTCGTTCATCACCGGAAACAGCAATTTCAACGGGACGAAATTCGGCGTTCTTTATGATGTCCCGCTCGCACCCGTCCAGACCCTGGCGGGCCTCAACGGAGCCAATCCCGGCGGATCCTCCGGCTATCTGCCCCGTTTCGCGCAACCCATCGGCAACTCATGGGCCCATCCGCTCCTGAGCACCGACAAGATCCACGAGTCCGGGCCGAACGGATACAGCTACCTGGACCACTCCTTCCTGCTGAACCTCGCGCTCTATGACGGGTTCTATTTTTCCGGCTTCGCGGACCAGACCGGGAACTTCGGGACCGCCGGACGGACGGCGAAGGCGATGGCGGACGAGTTCGTGAAGGAGTCCTCCCTCGACGACGCCCGCATCCATGTCCTCCCTCCCTCCGGCAAGGCGATGACGGATCTCCCGAACGTGGTCACCGATGCCGCCGGCTACAAGCAGATCGCATCGTGGGAAACGATGGATGGAAGCTTCAATGTGAACTCCACCTCGGTCCTGGCGTGGAAGGCGATGCTCGCCTCCATCCACGAGGAGGAGGCGCTGATCAACACGCGCGCCAACCCGTCCGACATCTCCACGCGTCTGATTGATCTGAAGCCGACGAAGACCGGTGAGGCGCGCATCAGCCGGTTCAGGCTTCCCGGATCGAACTCCGCCGAAAACGGAGCCACACCCACGGATGGCTTCTGGCTCGGACCCCGCGAATACTCGGACGACGAACTGCAGGACCTCGCCCAGAACATCGTCAAGCAGGTCCGGCTCAGGGGACCCTTCCTTTCCATGGCGGAGTTCGTCAACCGCCGCCTCGGTCCCGCATCGGACGACATGTCCCAGCGCGGCGCGTTGCAACAGGCCATCGATGATACGAAATCCGGCAACAAGCTGCTGAACGAAAAACTGCTGGACGGCGGCAATGTGAAATCCGGTTATGAAATTCCCGCGGGCACCTCGGTGAAGTATGGATACAAGAATCCCAAGGCGGGCGAGGGGCCCAGCTACCAAGGCGCGCCCGGCTATCTGACCCAGGCGGACATCCTGAATGTTTTGGGAAATGCGGCCACCGTACGTTCCGACACCTTCACCATCCGCGCCTACGGGGAAGCCCGCAGTCCGGCCGGGATGATGCTGGCCTCCGCCACCTGCGAGGCCGTCGTCCAGCGCATGCCGGACTGGGTGGACAAGGCGGCGGATGCCGTCGACACGTCCGTCGCCGCGCTGGCCAGCAACGCGAACAAAAACTTCGGCCGCCGTTTCACCCTCACATCTTTTCGCTGGCTGAACCGCGACGAAATCTGAATCATCACACCAAGCTCGTTCAAACCCATCCCGATGCGCATCCTTTCGTTCTGTCTGCTCCTCCTGTTCCCGACATTCATCATGGCCCAGGAAGGTCGCAAGGTGACCTGCCGGGTGGTCGCCCTGGATCCCGCCACACCTCCGCCCGCGCTGCTCGCCAGCTCCGGTGATGGTGCGGAAATCAAGGTCGCCGTACCGACCGGGACGCTCTCGGAGGAAATGAGCCTGTATTCCAAAACCGACGTTTTCACCTTTCTCAACGCCACGGACCGCAAGCCTGCGGCGACGGCCACGCTTCCCGCCGGGATCAAGGCCGCCATCCTGCTCTTCGTCGCGGGACCCAAAACCCAAGCCGCGCAATCATGGCGCGTTTTCGTCATCGAGGACTCGGCGAAGAACTTCCCGGACGGTGGCGCGTTCGTGGCGAATTTCCATAACAAGAACATCCGGTTCGTCATCGGCGAGCACAAGATCATGCTCAAGCCCGCCGGATCCACCGGTGTGGCGAGACCCACCGACCGCGACGAGTTCAACATGGCGGCCGTGACATTCCAGTTCCAGCAGGACGAGACATGGAGGGACGCGAGCGAGAGCACCCTGCGTTTCCTGCCGGGAACCCGCTACCTCATGATCGCCTTCGTCGATCCCGCCTCGGGACGTCCGCGCATCGTGACCTTCCAGGACATCAATACCAAGGCCCCCGCCGCATCCTGACAGGAGTACTGTCTGTTTCTCCGTGTCCTCTTCCACGCTCCCTGGCGTGTTCCGGGGCTCCGTGGACTGCGTGCAGCTCGCTGCCGCTTTCATCTGCCAGCTCGCTGGCCGGGACGGAGGTTCGAATTCATAAGGCAGGCCTCCCCTTGCCAACAGCCTGCGGAGCAACTCATGATTCCCTGGGGTTCCGCCGTGTCAGCAAGCTGACTGCGGAAAGCGGCAGCGAGCTGCGCTCATTCCGAAGGCTTCGCCGGCTTCAATCGTCACTTTATTTTCGGAAACTGGTGTCAATCTTTTGCGGTGTTTCAATACGAGGCGCGTCCTCTATCACCCGTCACGATCGGAATTTCAAGATCGCCTCCACCTTGCTGCGCACATGCAGCTTGATGCAGATCCGTTTCACATAGGTCCGCACGGTTTCCAATGAAATGTCCAACTGGTCCGCGACCTCCTTGTAGATATATCCGGAGGCGAGCAGCTTCAGCACGTCCTTCTCCCTGGGCGTGAGTTTCTCATTCTCGTCTTCAAGGTTCTTCTCGGATCGGAAATACTGTGCCACCTTGCGGGCGATGTGGCTGGAAAACGGCGCGCCTCCCGAGTAGACATCGCGGATCGCGTTGTAGATGTCCTCCGGCGTGCTGGACTTGAGCAGGTAGCCGCTGGCTCCTTCCTTCAGGGCGCGGAAGATGTTGTCCTCCTCCTCATAGGCGGTCAGCATCACAACCTCCAGCCGTGGAAGCTTCTTCTTCAGCTCGCGGATGCAGTCGATCCCGGAGATGCCCGGCAGGTTGATGTCCATCAGCACCACGTCCGGCCGGTAGGCGGGGATTCTTTCCAAGGCCTCCTCCGCCGAGGAGACCGCCGTGAGGCAGGTGATGTCCACGGGTTTTTCCAACAACATGATGAGGTGCTGCTGGAGCCGGGGATCGTCTTCGACCACTACCACGGATTTCTTGCTGGAGATCATATGAGTCGGATTTCGGTGTTAGCTGATCGGTGCTTCCAAGGTGATTTCCAGGCCGCCGTTCTCATGGGGGGCGATCATGCAGGTGCCGTGGATCGCGGACATGCGCTGGCTGATGTTTTCCAGACCGAGGCCGGTCTTGCCCGGTTCGCGGGTGAGGCCCACTCCGTTGTCCGTCACGGTGATCTTCAACTGCTGGTTCTCGTGCAGGATGGCCATCTTGATCTCCGTGGCCTGCGAGTGGCGCAGCGCGTTGTTGACGATCTCTTTCACCGCGAGGCTGACGTTGTGGCGGAACTCGTGGCTGACGGTCACCTCCTGGATGGATGGCATGGCGTCGATGCGGCAGCGGATTTCCGAGAGCCGGCAGAGCTCGCTGACGAGGCGGCAGAGGAAATCCACCAGCGCCTCGAGCTTGTTGTTCTTCGGATTCAGCATCCACACCGTTTCGGAAAGCGCGCTGATGAGCTCGCGTGACATCGCGGTGATCTGGCCGAAGGTGGCCCGCGCCTCCTCGTCCGCGCTGTTGGTCTCCGCGTAGGCTCCCAGCAGGGAGATGTGGGAAAGCCGGGTGCCGAGGTCGTCATGGAGATCCCTTGCGATCCGCAGGCGCTCGTCGGCGATGAGCTGGGCGTGGCGGAGGTGGCGGTTGATGCGCCGCCGGATGAGCCTGCGCCCGTAGAGCGTGCCGAGGATGGCGGTCACCGCCATGCACGCCGCCCAGAACCGGAGGTTCTTCCAGTAGGGCAGGGGGACCTTCACCGCCATGACAGTTCCCGATCCGAGGGACTCCCCCGTGATGGAGAGGTCCTCCACGCGCAGCCGGTAGGAACCCGCGGGAAGTCTTTCGTAAACCGCCGTGATGGGGCCGCCCGTGCCGGTGCTGTAGGTTTCGTTCCACCGCAGTTCCAGCGACTTTCCCTGCAGGGGATCCTGCAGGTTTCTCAGCGTGGTGACCCAGTCCGCGTGAGCCGTGATGTCGTCGTCCGTGATGACGAACGTCTCCTTCCTGGCTTCTTCGGGACCCAGCCAGACCGTGGTCGCCATCGACGGATGGGTGCCGGATTTGCTCCAGATGAAATCACCGGTGCCGGGCGGGCGGCTGTTCGCCAGCAATGCGACCGGAGGTTTCCCATCATCGGAAACCGCCGAAAAGGCGATGTCCGAGACCGCGAAAACCCCCACCACGTTCGCCGGACCCGCGGATGACATCACCAGCGTGACGCACGCCGTGCCGTCGGGTGGTCTGATGATTTCCCGCCTCTGCGTGAAGGTGGACCGCTCGACGCTTCCCTTCCAACCCGGGCTCACGCCGTTGGCGGGAAAGGACAGCTGGGAAATGGGATCGCCGTTGCTGTTGTGGAAGCGGACGATGAAGAACATCTCGTCCGTCTTGTTCTGCCAGCCCGTGTCGAGGCCCTCCAGGCGGTAGCGGACGCGCGGCGAACCGGGATTCATCACAAACCGCAGTTGCTTGGCATCGGGCGAAACCGCGACATCGGCACCGCGCACCGGCTGGGTCGAGTGCTCGGTGAAAAGCTCGATCCATGTCGGCCGGACGCCCTCCTCCGCGAAAACAAATCCACCCGTGAGAAGGGCGATGCTGTGGGGCAGGAGATTCATGCGGGTGGGTTTCCGGTCGGGAGGTCGTATTGCGGAATCATCTGATTCCGGCATCGCTTCTCAACCTCTGACTGTCGGTATGCGGATCATTGCGGGTTCTTCCTCCGCAGGGACGATCCGTCCGGGACAGACCCCGCGCCGCAGGCCAGCTTCCGGGAAAACAGGCGGTCCGTCCAGTCCCCAAACCGGGGACAGGGAAGACGGATCAACCGACCGCTGGAACACCGGATTCCAGAGCCTTCCCTCCACCCGTCAGCGGATTTTGTCCAATACAGCCTTGTTGAACCAGGAGGGAATCAGATCGGTTTTCAGCTCCATTGTTCTCCCATCCGTTATTTCCGCCAACCACGTATGATTGCCGGCCGGGTTATCGGTGGAGTTGTCGAAAATGTAGGCGCGGTTGGTTTGTTTGATGGCATCCATCAGAAGATCCAGGGAGCGATGATACCGACTCACGATCTTGCTTTCCGGAACAGCGTGCCCTCCCAGGGCGACACGGTTGTGAACCCTCGAAATATTGATTTCAGGGTCAGCCGTGGCGACGTAGTACAAATAAGTCCTGTATCCGGATTCCTGTGCATCCGCCAGCAGCCTGATTTTACCAGCATGCGACATGACACTTTCAAAGGTAAAGCTGACCCGCTTCCGCAAATACCATTGCCGAAGAAAATCCACAGTCACGGAAGCGAGGTAGGAATTCACCTCCACAGCGCTGAAATCCAGCCGGCCGTCAACGAAGCGAAGCGATTTCGCCTGATCCTCCAGATTCTGCGACTTGAGAAAAACCGAATCCGCAAAAAATGACAATACCTCGGAAGCCGTCACATCCACTTTCAGAGCGGTCAGATCCAATCCCCCCGAGGCTCGGATCTCCGCCTCCACCTCATCCGGATTGAGATAGACACCAAGCAGGCTTGTGGGCAGATACGACTTCAGGACGCTCTTGCCCGAGCCATTCGGGCCCGCGAACAATCGTAACCTGGGTGTCACCGGATGATGAGCTTTTCACCCAATTTCACCCGGACAGGCGGATCGAGCTGTTTCACCACTTCTTTGCGTCCGTCAGGGAAGAGTTTGACCAGCATGCCTTCCTCGGATTGAAGCACCGTTTGTCCCGCAGCCCGGACTTTGTCGCGGGCGGCGGCGAAAGCCTGGCCGGACAGCGAAGGGAAGTGGTCTTCAAGTTGTTGGATCTGTTCGTCTGACATGATCGGCTTTCTTATGCCAGATTAAAGCTTTCCGTCCTTCGATGCAATCATCTCTTTCCAGCTCCGGGTTGATCAGGATGGAGAGGATGGATTATACGACGAAGCCACCCCGGCCGGGAGATCGGAGTGGCCCTTGTCGAAAAATCAAAAGATGGCTGCCTCACTGCTGCTTCGCCACCGTCTTCCCCTTGAGGAGGTTCGAGTAGTCGAGCAGGATGTTCTGCGCTTCCTTGAGCACGAGGTCATGCGCGGGAGAGTCGTCGATGGCGTCTTCTTCCTCGTCCGCATCGGCGGCGAGGTTGATCGGGCGGGCCTTCGGTTTGTAGAGGTCGGTGAGACCGGGTTTGTTGGAGTTCTTCACCGTGACTTCGTAGGTGGTCGGCTCCGGGGTGGCGCGGGCGAGGCGTTGTTTTTTCAACTCCTCCACGCGGGCCTTGAGAACGGCCTTTTCCTGCTTGCGTTTGTCTTCGTTGAGCGAGACGGACTTCTCATCGCGCAGCTTGCGGTAGCGTTCGATCTCGGACTTGAGGTCCGTGAAATCCTCGTCCTTCGCGACGCGCTCGGTGGAGCGGCTGCGGAGGGTGTCGATCGAGGCGGTGACGCGGTTTGCCGGAGTGAACTTCGCGGCGGCGATGGTGTCCCAGGGCAGGGGATTCTTCAGGTCGGACTCGCCGATCTCCGGCATGTCGGTGAGCGAGGGGATCACGATGTCCGCCTTGACGCCTTCGAGCTGGGTGGATTTGCCGCTGGGGCGGTAGAACTTGCTGATGGTCACCTTCAGCACTCCGGGATCGCTGCCCGGGACGATGCCCTCGCTCTGCATGATGCGGGAGAGCGGGACGATGGTCTGCACGGTGCCTTTTCCGAAGGTCGATGTATCGCCGACGACCACCGCGCGGCCGTAGTCCTGAAGGGCTCCGGCAACGATCTCCGAGGCGGAGGCGCTGAAGCGGCTGGTCAGCACGACGAGCGGACCGTCGTAGAGCACCTGGTCATCCGTGTCTTTTCCGACTTCCGTGCGGCCCTGCATGTTGCGGGTCTGGACCACGGGGCCGGACGGGATGAAGAGACCGGTGAGGTCGATGGCTTCCTGCAGCGAGCCGCCGCCGTTCTGACGGAGGTCGAGGATGATGCCGGTGACGTTCTCCTGCTTCAGCTTGTTGATGATGCGGGCGACATCCGCGGTGCAGGAGGTGGGGCCGCTTTTCGCGGTGCCCTCGCCGGCGTAGAACGCGGGCAGGTCGATGATGCCGATGCGCTGCTTCTGGTCGTCGCCGGACGGCAGGTCCATCACGCGGGCCTTGGCCTGCTGGTCCTCCAGCTTGATCTCCTCGCGGACGATGCTGATGGATTTGCGGACGGATTCATCCGCCGCCTTCGCCGGGATGATGTTGAGGTAGACGGTGGTGCCTTTCTTGCCACGGATCATCTCCACGGCCTTCGGCAGCGGGAGGTCGATGAGGTCGGTGTATTCGTCACCCTGTTTCTGGGAAACCCCGATGATGCTGTCTCCGGGCTTGATGAGACCGCTGCGGTCGGCGGGGCCGCCGGGCACGAGTTCCGCGACCTTGCAGTAGCCGTCCACCGAGCGGAGCGTCGCGCCGATGCCGGTGAGCGAGAGGTTCATCGAGGTCTCGAAGCTCTTCGTCTGCTCCGGGCCCATGTAGTCGGAGTGGGGATCATAGACCTGGGCGAGCGACTCAAGGTAGATTTCCAGGACCGCCTTGTCATCGAATTTCCGCATGGTGTCCGCGATGCGCGAAGAACGGTTGCCCAGTGTTTTCTGGATCTGTTCCTCCTTTTTGCCCGCGAGCTTCTCCTGCAGATACTCGTAGCGGAGCTGCTGGGTCCAGATCGCCTTCGCGGCGGCGATGTCCGCGGGATGAGGCGCGTCCTTGCGGTCGTAGTTGAAGGTCTCGTCGCCCGTGAAATCGAATTTTCCGGTTTTCAGCATGTCGGAAATGAAGGCCACCCGCTCGTCGAGGCGTTCCAGGTATCGCTTGAAGATGGTATGGGCCAGGCTGGAATCTCCGTCGCTGCGGGTCGCATCCGCGAGTTTCGCGCGGGATTTGGCGAATTCGTCGATGTCGCTTTGGAGGAACACCATGCGGTTGCCGTCGAGGGTGTCGAGGTAGCGGTCGAGGAATCTGCCGGCGAGCTTCTCGTCCAGCTCCTGGTGGGCGAACTGCGACTGCTCGAGGATCTTCGAGGTGAGCATGGTGGTCGCCGCATCGGTGGCCTTGGCGTCCAGCGGTTCCGGGTCACCGAAGAGGTTGAAGGCGCCGGACGTGGTAACGAGGGCGGCGCTGAGGGAGACTACCGGAACGATGGAGCGGCGGAGCAGTGGATTCATTTGGATGCTGGTGCGGGGCCGGAGGCCCGTTCTTTGGATATAACGCAACAAAAAGCGGGAACTGTCTTGGAAATCGATGGCGGGTGATTCCTGTTGCGGCGGGGATCGCCGCGGTTTCCTCATTGCACTCGTGACAATCGGCTGATTCCGCGCTGGAGCAACTGTTTATCCACCGCGGCGGAGACCGTCTCATCGAGGTAGACCGTGAAGTTTTCCTCGTCGAACTCGATGGAATGCCGCTCGCCGAGGTTGCCCTTGAACGCGTCCACCAGGCTCCGCATGTTCTTGATTTCCTTGCCGTTCACCTTCTTGACGATGAGGTTGCGCAGGCTTTCGTAGCCCACCGTGGCGGGGGTGGGGATGGAGCCGCTGAGGAAGATGATGCGGTCCACCCGGCCTTCGTATTTTTCCGGGTTTTCCATGGCATCGAGGAAATTCAGCGGCGCGCGGCTCTCCCAATTCTCGCCGAACGACTCCAGCAGCGGACGCGACAGCTCCTGGAAAACCAGGCCGCCCTTCAGCAGGAAATTCGGCGCCTTGTCGAAGCTGTAGCCCGGGACCAGCTTCGAGCTTTCCTCCTCGCGGGTGAGGGTGGCCTTGATTTCGAGCGGCTGGCCCTCGCGCAGCAGGGAGAGGGTCACGGTGTCGCCGGTGGATTTCGAACCCCGGATCAGGTGGCCCCAGAACAGGCTGCCGTAGTTCTCGTGCTGGTAGTAGCCGCGGCGGTCGATGTGCTGGCCGTCCACGGCGAGAAGGACGTCGCCTTTTTTCACTCCGGCGGTTTCGGCCGCGCCGCCCTTGCGCACGTTGTGGATGTAGAGGCCGCCCTGGTCGTCAGCGAGCTTCAGCCATTGGCGGAACGAATTGTCCTCGGTGCGGGCCACGGAAATACCCACGCTGGGAAATCCCTTGTAGTCTCCCGCGGCGGAGTCCTTGAGGAAACGGGCCACGATGTCCGTGGAAACCACGTCGCAGATCTGGTCCTTGCCGTTGTAGCTGATGAGCACGCCCGCGAGTTTCCCATCCTGCAGGACGGGCAGGGAATAGCTGCTTGCCGCGCTCTGCATGGAGCCCTTGAGCATGTAGGTGAGGAACGCGTGACCCGCGAGGAAATTGGAAGCCACATCCACGCTCTGGAGATTTCCCGGAGTCATCAGAGTCTGGCCGTTGTCCTCGATCTGCAGGATGTCGAGCACCTGCCCGATCTTCGGCGGCGAGGTGATCTCCAGCGGCACGGTGTTTTCAAACAGGATGTTGCCTTCCTTCTCGTCCACAGGGCCGAGCAGCGAGAGATTCGCCTCGTAATCCACGGCGATGACCTTCGCCTGCGCGAGATGGGTGCCGTCCGGTGATTCGAATTCCAGATAGGTGGCGTCCGCGACGAGTTCCGCCGTGGTGAGCACGCGCTGCGGTCCGACGATGGCGGCGAGCGCCCGGCGCGAGGCCGGCTCGTCCTTCTCCCACGGCTGTCCCGGATTCCAGGACTGCTGGGTCGAGTTGATCCGGACCACGGATTGCTTGATATCCTTCGGCGCGACCTTGATCACCGCAGGCTCCGCCGTGACGACTGGCGGAGGCGCGACCTCTGTGGTTGGAGCGGGCTTCGGACGTTCGCAGGCCGCGAGAGCCAGGAAAAGCGGGAGGGTGAGGAGAGGGCGCATGGATGGTTTGTTGAAAATTGAGGTGTCGATCGTAGGAGAAAGCCTGGCGGATGGCTCGATCAAGCGCATCATGGGATGGATTGTTTCCGGGCTTCAGTCTCTTTTACGGTGGGCTCCAAAGTTCGGGCTGCGGGAATTATGTCTGATTACCTGGATGCGGATCCGATCGTCAAGATTTTGGAACAGAATGTGATATGGGAACCTGCTCATATTGTGACGCCTCAGTCCGGATGGATCAAAATGATGGGAATCCGGCTCTGCCTGGATTCTTGAGAGTGCGGACAAAAGTTCGTTCCAGAAGCGGGATGCCACGTTCTCGGAAGCGCTCTCCAAATAGTATCGCATTGCCTCGTGGATATCTCGCTGGACGCTGGGATGGTAACGGAGCGGCTTCAAGATTTCCGGAAGCGTTCAAGCCCCGCAAGCAGTTCGTCGTGGGAAATATCCTGAACCATGCCGCTGTCCGTTTCCACCAGCCGTCTGGCGACCTCCTCATCGCTCACGTCGTAGTCGGACGTTCCGAATTCCTCAAGAAGCCGTCCGATGAGCTCTCCTTGCATCGGGCGGGACAGATGTCGCGCTTCGGTGCAGATTTCTTCCACGTTCATGCGTTCAGGATAAGTCAAGCTGGCTGGAAGGAAAGGCGATTTCTTGGCTGACAGCACGCCTCATCCGGCCGCTGGAGAGGATGTCCACCGCACGTGGCGTTCAGGAGGAACGCGCTCCTTCCGGCGGTGGCCGACGGGGCTCCGTCATTGGGGCGGCCAACCGGAAATCACTTCAGACCCAGCACGTCCTGCATGTCATACAGCCCCACCGGCTGGTCCTCCAGCCAGCAGGCGGCGCGGACGGCACCGGCGGCGAAGGTCATGCGGGAGGATGCCTTGTGGGTGAGTTCCACGCGCTCGCCATCCGCGGCGAAGAGCACGGTGTGGTCGCCGACCACGTCGCCACCGCGCAGGGTGTGCATGCCGATCTCACGCGGCTTGCGCGGGCCGATGTTTCCGAAGCGTCCGTGCGCGATGTCGTCCTGGTAGGAGGTGTTCGTCTCCTCGTTGAGGATTTCCAACAGGCGGCGCGCGGTGCCGGAGGGCGAGTCGATCTTGTGCTTGTGGTGCATCTCGGTGACCTCGATGTCGAAGCGGTCCTGCGTGAGGATGCGCGAGGCGAGGCGGGTGAGCCAGAAAAGCGTGTTCACCCCCACAGAATAGTTCGCGGCGTAGACGATGCGGATGGACTTCGCCGCCTCGTAGATAACCTGGCGCTCGGCATCCGTGTGGCCGGTGGTGCCGATGACGAGGCTGGTGCCGTGTTTCAACGCGGCCTCCACGACGGCGGTGGTGAAGGAATGCACCGTGAAATCGATGGCGCAGGTGGCCTTGGAAAATGCCGCGTCCAGATCTTCTCCGGCATCGTGGGTGGCGGTGACGGGCACGCCCGCGAGCTTCGCGGCTTCGATGATGGTGTGGCCCATGCGGCCGGACTTTCCAGTGACGAGGAGGTTTGGCATGTTGGTGAAGGAAAATTGAAGTGTGCGATCAGTCGTCTTCGAAGATCATTTGCTCAAGCTTGATTTTTCTCGCCCGGGCCGCGGCGATCTCGGCCTGGGGACCCTTGAAGGATGCGATCTTCTGTGCGACGGAGATGGCGGTCTGCCAGCGCTCCGCTTTTTCCAGCAGGGCGAGAGCGCCGAATCCGCAGCGTTCGAAGTATTCCCACTCCGTCGGCGGGGTGGTGGTTTCAAGCACCGAATAATAGGCTTGGAAGGCTTCCTTCTCGCGGTTTTTTCCCGGGTTCTTGGGATCGGGAAGCTGCTCCAACGTGGTGCCGCGCAGGTATTGCAGGCGGTTCAGCAGCGAGGGCTGGCTTCTCGCATGGGCCAGCAGCCTGTCATAAACAGCCAGCGCCTCGACCATGGAGGACTCGTTGCTGCTGCCCTGGGCATAGAGGGCCTCGCCCAGCAGGAGACCGGCGGGAAGCTGGAGGGGATCATCCTCCGGCAGGGTCTTGATCCACTTGCCGAGAAACGCGGAGGCCTCGGGCAGGCGGTACATGTCGATGAGGAAGGAGGCTTTCTCCAAGGTGGCGATGGCTTTCAGCGGTCCCTTGGATTCGCAGGCCTTGTCGAAGCAGACGAGCGCCTCTTCCTTGGACTGCGGGGTGCCGCCGAGCGCGGCGGAGCGGGCGGTGAGCAGCCAGGCGGCCTGCGCGCGGTCGGGATCGGTGTCGGTGGTGGCGAGTTTTTGAAACACCAGGCGGGCGTCATTGTAGCTGCCTGCCTGGAACTGGTTCCGTCCAAGCGTGAAGGCGGCTTCTGCGGCGACCGGATCGCCCGGGTAGGTGTCCATGATCGCCTGGGCCTGCGCCATCGCCGCGGCGGAATCGTGGGTGAGATCCGCCATCCTCATCCGCATCAGGGCCAGCCTGGGGGGCGGGAGCGCGGCGGATTTTTCCGAGGAGGCCTCGAGCGCGTCCAGATGGATTTTCGCGAGCGCCACGTCCGGAGCCGTGCCCGAGAGCGCGGCTTCCGCCACGGCGAGCCGGGCTTCCGCCGCCCTCGGATGGTCGGGGAACCGCTTGAGAAATTCTTCCAGCAAGGGAGCGGCGGCCGCCGGTGGGGTGGTGGAAAGGGCGCGCTCCAGCTCCAGATCCGCATCAAGCTCCTGGTCGGGAGCGGTGTTCTGGTTCTGGATGAGGTGGACTTTTCCGCCCTCTCCGCTGTGGAGGCGGGCGATGGCCGCCTGCAGTCTCGCCGTCCTCGCTTCCGGCGCGCCGAGCGATCGCGCGGCTTCCTCGAACAACTGGATCGCCAGTTTGGGATCGCCCTTCCGATAGGCGGCGCGGGCTTCGAGAAACGCGGCCTCGCCCTTGAGTTCCGTGGAATCCGCGGTCTGCCGCAACGTGTTGAGCAAGGAAAACGCCTGCTCGCTGTCCCCCTCGTCCAGCAGCCAGCGGGCGGACTGGTAGAGCGACCGGGTGGCGAGAAAATGCCCGGGATGCTCGATCCGCAGGCGGTTGAAAAGCAAATGTGCCTCCGCCTTCGTCTCGGTCGTGCCGATGCGGTGCAGACCGATGGCGCGGGCGTAAATCGAGAAGACCAGCCGGTCGGTCAGGCTGGAGGGCGTTTCATAGGTGGGCCACGCCGCGACGGCCGAGCCGGAGGCAGGCGTGGCGATGGATGAGATGGGCGGCAGCAGCGGGGGAGTGATCCACAATGCCAGCCGCTCCAGCACGGGGTCCGTCGTCGCGGGTTTTTCCGGCAGCCACTGGAGGATCCTGCCGAACATGGTGTCCAGCAACGGGGAGCCCGGATGGTCCTGGATGAAGGCGAGCAGCGACTTCGCGGCGTCTTCGGCTTTTCCTCCGGCCGCGACGGCGTCCGCCAGGCCGATGGCCGCCGCGTGGTAGTGCGCGAGCGTCTGGCCGTCCGCGTGGTTCAGCAGCTCGCGGAACGCCGCTTCCGCTTCCGCCGGATGATCCTCCTTCAGGAGGAGCTGGGCATTGAGAAAGGAGGCGAGAGGCTGGTCCTCCGCGGTGATGTCCGCGGTCTCCGGCATCGCCGCGCGGGCGGGGGCGGCGCGGCCGAGATCGAGCAGGATTTCCACCTGATAGAGGCGGATGCGCGCGGCGGTTTTCTCATCCGCGCCGGGAATGAGTCCCGCGAGCGATCCGAGCGCGGCTTCCGGCTGGTCGAGCGCAAGCCGCAGGCTGGCCAGCGTCAGTCCGGCCTCCGTACGATGCGCCGCCGCAGGATTTTCCAGAAGGTGGGAAAAGAGGTCCGCCGCTTCGGCGAAACGTTTCTGGCCCGCGAGCGCCTGTGCTTTCCAGAAAAGCGCCTCCGCGTTTTTTTCCACGAAGGATTGCTCCAGCAGCTCGAGCGCGGCGGAGGGATTTCCCTCGCGCACCAGCGACTCCGCGAGGCGGATGCCGATCCGGGACTTCACCCCGGGTGTGAGTCCGGGAGCCGCGAGGCAGTTGCGGAAATGCAGTTCCGCCATCTCCCACAGCCCGTCCGCGAGCGCCGCCTCGCCCTTGCGCTCGTGGTCCGCGAACGCGTCCGCCCCCTGCCCTCGCACGGGCGAGAGCAGCAGGAGTGGAAACAGGGGCCAGAACTTCATCGGACGGACAGGAAGCTAGAAGGGGACTTTCCCCATGACCAGCCCGGATCATTGAAAATCCTCCGGGCTGAGGAACCGCGGGAAGCGCCTCGGGCGGACGGGCCGCGCCGTGGCCAGGCCCGTGGGCGTGGATCATCGATACAGCCGGGCAAAAAAAGAGGCGGACCCCGTCGCGTGGAATGACTTCCGCGCTCCGGTTTCCGCCTCCGGGGAGGGTGGCCCAGATGAGAAGCTCAGATGAACTCGTTCAAGAGTCCCTCGATCATTTCCTGGCGACCGCTGGCGACCATCGGCTCGGGGTTGGCGAGGGCGTATTGCTCCAGTCCTGCGAGGGTGGTTTTTCCGGCCTCGACTTCGGCTCCGACACCGCTGTCCCATGTCTTGTAACGCTCGGCGATGAATTGGTCGATGCGTCCGTCCGCGCGGATGGCGGCGGCGGTTTTCAGGCCGCGGGCGAAGGCGTCCATGCCGACGACGTGGGCGTGCACGAGGTCCACGGGTTCCCAGGACTCGCGGCGGCGTTTCGCGTCGAAGTTGAGTCCGCCGGTGGTGAAGCCGCCCATTTTCATGAGCACCAGCATCGTCTGGGTGGTGAGGTAGAGATCGGTCGGGAACTGGTCGGTGTCCCAGCCGACGTTCGGCGTGCCCATGTTCGCGTCGATGCTGCCGAGCGCGCCGGCCTCGTAGGCGACGGTGAGCTCGTGCTCCATCGTGTGGCCCGCGAGGGTCGCGTGGTTGGTCTCGATGTTGAGCTTGAAGTGTTCGAGCAGGTCGTATTCGCGGAGGAAATTGAGGCAGGCGGCGGAGTCGGAATCGTATTGGTGGGTCGTCGGTTCCTGTGGTTTCGGCTCGATGTAGAACTGGCCCTTGAAGCCGATTTCCTTCTTGTAATCCACCGCCATGTGGAGGAAGCGGGCGAGGTGGTCCAGCTCGCGCTTCATGTTCGTGTTGAGCAGGGTGGTGTAGCCCTCGCGGCCGCCCCAGAACGTGTAGCCCTCGCCGCCGAGGCGGTGGGTGACCTCCATGGCTTTCTTCACCTGTGCGGCGGCGTAGGCATAGACCTGCGCGTTCGGGCTGGTGGCTGCGCCCTGCTGGTAGCGCGGGTGGACGAAGAGACAGGCGGTGCCCCAGAGAAGCTTCTTGCCGGTGCGCTTCTGCTCCTCCTCCAGCACGTCCGCCACGGCGTCCAGCGCCTTGTTGGACTCGGAGAGGGTGGCGCACTCGGGAGCCACGTCGCGGTCATGGAAGCAGTAGTAGTCGATGCCGACCTTGTCGATGAAGTCGAAGAACACGCGGGCGCGGTTCTGGGCGTTGGTGATGGATTCCGTGCCATCGTCCCACGGGTGGGAAGCGGTGCCGGAGCCGAAGGGATCCGCCCCCGTGCCGCGCATGGTGTGCCAGTAGGCGCAGCCGAAGCGGAACCACTCGGACATGGTTTTTCCGGCGACGACCTCGCCGGCGTTGTAGTGCTTGAAAGAAAGCGGGTTTTTTGAACCCGGGCCTTCGTATTTGACGGCTTCACAGGGGAATAAGCTCATGATAATGGGTTGGTTCGGTTGGTTGGCTCGGTGCCGCAGCATGCGCGACTCATTGCAAGCTAGCGCAGATTCCGCTGGCATTGCTACCGTAAATTCCGGTAGCTTCTTGATGAAATGCGACACGTCAAACCCGAGATTTCCCGCCGCATCGCCGTGGTGCAGTCGTCCGTGAACGTCCGCCGTCTGACGCCCGGCCTCGCTCCTTTCGCGGGCATGGGCTATGATTTCTGGATCATCGACCTCTACCGGCAGAGGGATCTTCTGCTGGCAAGCCTGGCGGAATGGAAACCAAGCGCCATCGTGACGGAGTGGCATCCGGGACTCACGGAAGAACTCGTCGCGCTGGGCTGCCCGGTCATCCTCGTGCCGTCCGACCAGCCCGTGGAGGGAGTCCATCACGTCGACATCGACGACGTGGCGATCGGCAGGCTTGCGGCGGAACACCTGGTATCCCGCGGCTATCAGAACTTCGCCTTCGTTGGCAGGGGGGACGCCCACTATGCGAAACAACGGCTGGAAGGGTTCCGGTCCGTCGTGGGCGAGTGCGCCGTCTACTGGGAGGAATTCCGCGACTGGCGGCAGTATGATGAATACTGGCGCGATCCGGACGAGGACATGGTCGGCTGGCTCGCGGCGCAGGCGACCCCCCTGGGGCTTTTCACCGCGCACGATCCCACGGGGCGGCATGTGCTGGAGGCGGCCGCACAGATCGGCCTGGAAGTCCCGTTCGCCCTCGGCGTGATTTCCGCGAATGACGACGAGACCGTCTGCGAGATGGCCCGGCCCGCCCTCTCCAGCATCCGCCTGCCATGGCGCCGGCTCGCGGCGGAGGCGGTGCTCACCATCGAGGCGATCTGGGAAGGGAAAAATCCCACCTCGCCGGTCCTCGTACCGCCGCTCGACATCGTGACGCGCGGCTCCAGTTCCTATGAAGCGGTGAGCGACCCGGTGGTGCGGCGGGCGATGCAGCTTCTGGTGGAGCAGATTTCCACCATCCTCTCGGTGGAAGACTGGGCCGGCCGGACGGGCGTCTCGCGCCGGGTGCTGGAGCGGCGGTTCCAAGGCGCGCTCGACCGCTCGCCCCATTCCATGATCCAGCACGAACGCATCGAGCGGGCGAAAAAACTCCTCACCACCACCGACCTGCCCGTCGCGATCATCGCCGAGCGCTGCGGTTTCCAGAGCAACGAACGCCTCACGGTGAATTTCCGCGAGATCGTCGGCACCCCGCCCGCGACCTACCGGCGCGACGCCCGCCGGAAGCCTTCATGACGCCCGGTGGTCAACCGGCGGTGTGTGACGAAAGTGCCCCCGGGAATCGAAAAAATCACGAAGACAGTTGGCATGGGCGGTGCTATTTCCCCCGCGTCGCGACACAAGGCGGTTCGACTGAGATGCCTCCATGGTTAATGGGTTTTCCTGTGAGGATGATCAGTCGGACCGCTTCATTTTTCTGAATTTAAACGGAGGCGGAAAATGAAACGAGGTGAGATGCCGCTCGTTTTCTGCCTAAGCCTCGATCTTGAAAAAAACTGGGAAGGCTTTCCTTCCGTCGGCGGGCGTGAAATAGTCCTTCCGCCTGATGAATTCCGAAACTCTCAAGTCCCTGATCGCTTCCGGTGAAATCGACCGTGTCGAAATGACCCGTTCCACGAAGGATGTGGACAAGTTCAGGGAAGCAATCTGCTCCTTTTCCAATGACATGGCGGGCAGGGGAGAGCCCGGTTATCTGCTTATCGGAGTTGATGAGAGAGATGCTACATTTCGTCTTCCGATCACCGACGAGCTTCTTCAACAATTCGCCTCATATCGTTCGGACGGTCAGATTCTCCCGCTTCCAGTGCTGAACATCTCAAAAGTTCCTCATCCGGATGGTGATGGAGATGTTCTGGTGGTGCAGGTGACGCCACACGACATGCCTCCGGTCCGTTACCGCGGGCGCGTCCACATCCGTGTGGGGCCGCGCAAGGACACTGCGAGCGAGGCCGAAGAAAGGATCCTGATGGAGCGCCGCGCCGCTAATTTCCCCACGTTCGATGCGACCCCGTGCCCGGAAGGTGAATTGAAGCGCTTGGATGTGGAAACATTCCGCCAGACCTATCGACCACATGCGGTGGCGGAAGAGGTGATCGCCGAGAATCACCGCACCGTGAAGGAGCAGCTTGCCGCCCTACGTTTTTTCAACCTCAGGCGGGACTGCCCCACGAATGCCGGGATGCTGATGTTCGCCTACGATCCGCTGGACCTTTTTCCCGGAGCAAAGATCCAGTTTGTTCAATTCGACGGAGAGGATCTGGCTGACGAAGTGGTTGCGGAGAAAACATTTACGGGGAGCCTGATTACCGTCTTGTCGGAAATGGACAGCTTCCTCAAAGGACGCTTCACGCAAAAGCCGGTCGCCATCTCAGATTTGCGCGAGCAGGCGGTTTTTGATTTTCCTCCGGATGCGATCCGCGAACTTCTCATGAATGCGGTGCTGCATCGTGATTATCAATCGACAAGCCCCGTACGTTTTTATCAGTTCGCGGATCGGATCGAGATCCAGAATCCGGGAGGGCTTTATGGTGAGGCTTCGCCTCAGAATTTTCCGGGCGTGAATACCTACCGGAATCCGATCATCGCCGAGGCGATGCATGTGCTGGGATATGTGAATCGCTTCGGAAGGGGGGTGATGCGCGCCAGACGCGCGTTGGAAGAGAATGGAAGCTCTGAACCAATCTTCAAGTTTGAGACGCATCATTTCCTTTCCTGCATTCCCAAGCATCCGCAAAGATGAAAACGTTGGCATTTTTCAATAACAAGGGCGGGGTGGGAAAGACCACGCTGGTTTATCACCTCGCATGGATGTTCGCGGACATGGGGAAGCGGGTGCTCGTCGCCGATCTCGATCCTCAGGCAAATGTGACGTCGATGTTTCTCGAAGAATCCGAGTTGGAAAAGCTCTGGGACCCGGACGTTGATAGCAAGCAAAGCATCATGGCTCCCATCAGTCCGCTGATCAGGGGCCTGGGTGACATCGGGCCGGCACCGGTTCGTTCGATCTCCAGCAGATTGCGACTGATCCCGGGGGATCTGAATCTCTCCAGTTTTGAATCAAAACTTTCGGAAGCCTGGATCAAGTGCCTGGATCGGGACGAAGCGGCTTTTCGGATCACAAGCGCGTTTCACCGCCTGATACGGATCGCCGCACGGGATTTTGATGCGGACATCATTCTGATCGATGTTGGCCCGAACTTCGGAGCGATCAATCGTTCGGCGCTCATTTGTGCGGATGCGGTGGTGGTGCCTTTGGCACCCGATCTATTTTCCATCCAGGGGTTGATGAATCTTGGACCTACGTTGCGCCGTTGGAGGGAGGAATGGCTCGAACGGAGATCGAAGAATCCCGAAAAATCCCTCGATCTTCCAATAGGGAACATGACCCCCTTGGGATATGTCATCCTTCAGTTCGGAATCAGGGACAGCCGGCCGGTGAAGGCATATGATAAATGGTCCCAGCGGATTCCCGAGGTGTTCAGCAAGTCTGTGTTGGGCGATGGGGAACAACTGTCGCTGGATGATTCCAGCGGACACTGCCTCGGGCTCCTCAAGCACTATCGCAGCCTCATGCCGATGGCGATGGAGGCGAGAAAGCCGATATTTCATCTGAAGGCGGCGGATGGAGCGATCGGCGCCCACAGTTCGAGCGTCAAGGATTGTGAAAAGGATTTTAGCAAACTGGCTGACGCGATTCTCTCAGGCTTCTGAAATCCGGGGGCACCATCTACTCCGGCTGTTCGGTCCGCAGCCTGGTGGAAGCCGTGGCCTTCTTCTCCGCGCGGAGGTGCAGCGAGTCTTTCCAACTGGTGGACAGGAGGGGGCATTCGGAGAGGCTGCGGGCGGCGTCGGTGTCCTGCTTGTCGTGATGCATGATCCGGTTGCAGCGCGCGACGGTCCATCCGGGGAACGGGCGGTCGATGAGGGTGAGGGCATCGCCCGGCCGGACATGGCCGTGGCGGAGGACACGGAAGTAAAAGCCGGTGAAACCGGTGGTCTCGACCTGGACGGCGAGGTCCTTCACCTGCCAGCGGCGGGCGAGTTTCCAGCAGGGCTGGCGGGGTTGGGAGATCTGGACCTCCGCCTCGCCGAGGGAGTAGCGGTCGCCGATGCAGGCTCCGGTTTCGAGAAGTCCGTGGAGTGTCAGGTTCTCGCCGAAGGCACCGTGCGGCAGATCCGGCAAGGCGAGGGTTTTCCGCCAGTGGTCGTAATGCTCGGAAGGGTAGACGCAGACGGCTTTCTCCGGGCCGCCGTGGTGCTTGCGGTCGGCCTGTTCGTCACTGCGGAAGCCTTCGTAGCCGAGCCAGCGCGGGCCGGACTGGGGCTCCTTGTGGAAGCCGGTGGCCCATGGCTTGTCCCACCATTCGCCGGATTGTCCGGATTCGATCTGGCGGACCGGACCGAGGTGGAGGGCGAGGACGTGGATGTTGCTCATGGGGAGGCGGGGTGGTCGAGGTTGAGCTGGCGCACCTGGTCGAGGAGCGCGGCGAGTTTCCTGCCGGAATCCGTCAGATCATAGTCCACATGGGCCGGGAGGCCGGGGTGCTCCGTGCGGACCAGCACGCCGAAGACGACGAGCTTGCGCAGGCGTTCGTTCAGCACCTTGGTGGAGATGCCGGGGATGAAGCGTTCCAGTTCTCCTGGACGCTTGATTTCCTGCGCCACGGCGGCGACCACGGAGGAGCTCCACTTGCAGCCGATGACATCCTCGAAGCGGTGGTAGTTCGTGCGGTCGCTCAGCGGGATGAACTTCGGCTTTCCGGATGGCATGCCACCAGAAGACAGAGGGGAGCGGATGGTGTCGAGAGGGAACCTTTTGGTAACCCCCCCGGAGGAAAGTGCCCTGTTCGCGAAAACGGGATGCGGTGGATGATGGCGGCGCGACACGAAATCCGATCGCGACCCAATAACCGAAAAACAAATCATCATCATGAAAACGACTGCCACCTTCTACCATGCCGGTTGCCCTGTCTGCGTGGAGGCCGAACAAAGTGTCGCCCTCTCGCTGGATCCCGCCCGCTTCGATGTCGAAATCGTCCATCTCGGCGACCAGGCCGGGCGCGTGGGCGAAGCGAAGGCGGCGGGCGTGAAGTCCGTGCCCGCGCTGGTGCTGGGCGGGGTTCCGTTCCACATCAACTTCGGTGCCGCCATCGAGGCGCTGGGCTGATGCATCACCGGTCCCGTTTCCTCTCCGTGGGGAAACGGGGCTTGGTGCCGGGGTCACTCGACGACCGGCAGGAATTCCGGCAGGCTCCCGGCCACTCCGGCCAGCCGGGGATTGGCTTCCCAGTTGTCCCGATTGTTGAAAATCCTGCCGAGCAACCGCTCCAGGTAATCTCCACCCGTCCCTGCCGATGGCGTGATCCGCCGCAGCCGGTCTTCCTTGGTCGTGGCGTCCACCACCCACGACGAGGCGAGACGGCTGTCCACCATCCCTTTTTTACTGCCCCATGTGCGGGCCTCCGGCAGGCGCAGGTCCCCGATCCACGCGCCCTTCGCGTGGGGGCGTGCGATCCACCAGCCCTGTGTCGCGGCGGCGAGTGTCTTCATCTCGCGCAATTCCGCCACGCCGGCCATGGCTTCCGTGCTTTTTTGATAGATCGTCCACCGCACCGGATGGTCCGCAGGCTCGAACACGCTGCGGTAACCCACCTGGAATTCGTCGCCACGGTCCAGCACGGACCGCCACAGGAAGATGTTGAACGGGGTGGGGGACTCCATGCGCCGCACCCATTTCGTTCCACGCCGTGCCAGGTCCGCCTCGAATCCCGCCGACGCACGCCACTGCATGCCCGCCGCCAGCAGGGCGTAGCCCGCGCTCAACCCCAGCCCCCAGGCCAGCAGCTTCCGTCGTTTCGATGCGGGTGCGGGGGCTGTTTTCCTGCCCCGTTTTTTCCCCGGCTTTTCCATGGGCAGGCATGCGAGCCACACCGCGGTGACCACCAGCGGTCCGGAGAACCAGAAGTCCGTCCGATGCAGGATGCCGAACGCCACCCGGCCGCCGGGAACAGGCCATAAAAACGAGACGCCTTCCACCGTGAACCCATCCACCAGGACATGCGCCCACCACACCGCCAGCACGAAAAAAGCCGCCTCGGACCGTGAGACCTTCTCCCGTTTCCAAACCTTTTCCAGTCCGCGCGCCGCCCACCATGCGCCCAATCCGGTGATGATCAGCGAATGGCCCAGCCCGCGCCCGCATGCCAGCTCCCGCGCCGTATCCAGGAATGGAGAAACCAGCAACTCGAACAGCTCGGGAACCAACCCGAACAACGCCCCCCACACCAACGCGAGCTTTCCCAGCTTCCTGCCCATCATCATCTCGCCGATGATCGCCCCCAAAGCTGCCTGCGTGATCCAATGCACGCCGCCGACCATGCCTGAATTTTTTCATTCGGGAACTCCGAAACACGACCGGTCCTCAATTCGGACGGTGGTTTGCGAGGTGTCCTACGGAATCCATGGAACCGATGTCCCGGCTCACGGGAAAAAGCACCGTTCCGCATTTCCGCGGGTCAGTTCCGCCAGAGCTTCGCCGGACATTCCCAATGATCCTGCCAAGGCCTCGCCGATGGCTGCCAGATTCGCCGGGTGGTTGTGGTTTTCCGGCAGCGGATGACTGATGATCTCCGGCGGCGGAAGCATGTCCGGGGCGTCGGTTTCCAGCAGGATGCGGTCCTGTGGAAGCTGGCGGAAAACCTCGATCACGGCGGATTTCCGAGGTTGGAGGAAATACCCGGAAAATGAAAAGTAGGCCCCCAGCGGGATCAAACGCCGGGCGATCTCGATGCTGCCGCCGAAGGAATGCATGAGGAAACGCGGCGGAGGCGGATCCTCCTTGAAAATCTCGAAGAGTTCGCCCCATGCCTTCAGGCAATGGATGGTGACGGCGCGATCCATCTCCCTGCCAAGGCGGAGCTGGTCGATGAAGACGGGCCGCTGGATTTCCAACGGTGGGGTGGAAACCCACTGATCCAGTCCGCACTCGCCGATGGACGCCTGCGGATGTTTCTCCAACAGCCCGGCCAGACGATCCTGCCAGCCGGGAGTGGCGGTGTGGGCGTGCCACGGATGGATGCCGAAAGCGGGCGCGACGAAATCCGGATGCGCGAGGGACAGGGTCTCCACCGCATCCCAGTCGGCCTCGCGGGTGGCGTTGACGATGCAGCGGGCCACGCCGGCGGCCTTCATCGCCGCGACGACCGGAGCCGCATCGCCCAGCCGGGGATCCTGGAGGTGGTTGTGGGCGTCGGTCCAGAGTGGCATGGGCTGGTGGCAGGCTGGACCGGGAACGGGCTCCGATCAATGGCGAAGCTGGGAAACGTCAGCGCCACACCCCTTTGGATATTTTATCGTTGTCGGTGATTGTCGGGGTCACGATTTTGAGGATTCACCTCCAACGCGCCAAGGTCTCGAAGGAGGATGATGGATGAAGCTAGCTTGGGGGCTCAATTTATGGTGTCTGGAAGGATTGCGCGATTATTACGGGTTGGTTGTGCTTGATGATCGGAACTTGTCTTGAACAATATGATTTTCGAGTAGGTCGCCAAACATCCGCATCAGTTCAATTGTTTTGGTGGTGACGCTTTCTAAATCGCTCATGTCGATCATTATATCCTCACCGTGAGCTATGGAGTTGCGTCGCTTGAGGAGTAATAAGTCGATGAATGTTTCGTGCTCCAAAAAACTCGCGCTGGATATCCCACAAACTAAGCAAATCGACTCGAAAATTTTAAAATTCAGATTGGATTGGGTGTTGATTAAATCGGAATGGACCCTTTTGAATTGCTTGTCGTTCGAATCAAGTATCTCGTCTATGAGCAAGCTGCGTTCCGTAAAGCTGCCCTTTTTTGCGTTCATTGCTGCAAGCGGTGGTAGAAATCGGTTCCTGGTAAACTGTCTATCAAGTTGATCAAATCTAAGCTTTTTTAATGTTATGTGCTCCATGTATTTGGATGCTGCCGCCTTTACGTAGCCCTCCCAATGTGCATAGCACAGAGTTATAAGGCCGCGTAGCAATACTTTCCTTAGGATTGGGTCAGCACGTTTGATAGCGGTCTTCAATTCTCCGATTTCCCGTATTCTCCAAGTTCTATCATCGGCAAGGATTTGGACGAGATTTTCAATGCTGTAAGGTTTGCTCATGGTGCGAACCAGTTTTTCCCGAAATCAACAGTCCTTTGGATTCGGGTGGTTCCCCGTAATCCAAGGGAGGTGAATTTCGATAAATCAGGCTGAGACCAAAATTCTTCAATTCTGCTTCTAACGAAGTCGGCAGGTGATGGCAGATTGTTTATTCTTTTCAAATTCTTGCCGACTCCGACCGCGATCGCTTCTAAGCCTACAAGGCCAACTTTGCCAGTATGAGATGAGCCGGTGAATTTTCGTAACGCGTTTTTTCCGGCGGCGTCTTTCAGTAGTTTGTAGGTTTGTGTGATCTGGTTAAATGCCCTAATGCTTGGAATCTTATTCGCTAATTTAACAATTCCATCATCAATATATTCCTCCACGTCAAGTTTTCCGTCGTAAGGCATATTAACATGAACAAGAAAGCGGACCGCGAACTCCATGTTTCTTTGTTTTCTAATTTGTTCCTTTGATACATTCATGACTTCTAGGAAATCCCGCGTCTCTGAAGCGCTTCTGACTGCATCAAAAAAATGTCGATTAGACATTACCATGATACAGTTGCGCAGTTCTTGAGCGTTTGCTTGAGTTCCCCCAGCATTGAGCCTTTGGAAGAGGTCGAACTTTGTTTGATTGTCGCTCGGCCTCTTCAGTATTTCCACTCCAAGTCGACCTCTTCGAATAGCAAGCTGCGCGGCCTTGTCGAGCGCTATTTGGTCTGATTCATCTATGCCGTCACCTGCAATTTCAGGCGATTTCTCCCAGACGACATTGTGAAGAGATGGGAGATATTTTGTTCCGTCCAGAATGGAGGGAGTCCTCAATTTTCCGCTCTCATCACGCAGAATGCCCATGAATTCGAAAATGGTGGAAATTCTTTGAAGCCCATCGATAAGCTCCCATTCTCCTTCTGCTGTTTCAAATACAAAGATTGAGGGCAAAGGAATGCCTAACAAAATTGATTCGATCAGTTTGGATTTTTGGCTGATTTCCCAGCGGAATAAACGTTGGAAATCTGGATCGATTGTGATCTCGTCCCTTTCATACATGCTGACGATCTCGCCGATTGACATTTGATATGCATCAGTTCGGACGTGCCTCTGAGCCTTGGTAATTTCGTCGTTTAGCATTGTTACGTTCATTTGGAGGGAGGAACTATCGTTCCGAGCGCAAATTGCAAGGAAATCCGAGCATGCCGTCAGGGTCTTGGCGATTCCGAATCAGTTTCGGTCAGGCATGAATCCGGTATTTACTCATTCGGGTGTTGGACGTGAAACATCGGGGCTGATTGAATCGTTGTCGGAATTCCCTTTTCTCAAAAACCCATCCATCGCCCTGCCAGATGAATCTCCCGAACCGCCACCGACTGTTTCTCATCTCCCTGCTCGGGATAACCACCGCCCACGCGGCGGAGACGGAGCTGCTCTATCTCTCCGGCCATGGTCCCAAGGATGCGGTGCCGTGGGACTTCACCGTGACGAAGGGTCGGCGCGCCGGAGAGGCCACGACCATTCCGGTACCGTCCAACTGGGAGCAACATGGCTTCGGTTCATACAATTATGGCGAGAGCCCGGGCGGAAAGGCGGACGAGCACGGCATCTACAAGACCCGCTTCACCGTGCCGGAAAACTGGAAGGGACGGCGCGTCCGCATCGTGTTCGACGGGGTGATGACGGACGCCGCGGTGAAGGTGAACGGAAAACCGGCGGGGCCGGTGCATCAGGGCGGGTTCTACCGGTTCCGCCATGACATCACCAAGCTGTTGGAACCCGGGAAGGAGAATGTCCTGGAGGTGGATGTCTCGAAATGTTCGGCGGACCCGCTGACGGAACGCGCGGAACGGAACGCGGACTATTGGGTGTTCGGCGGGATCTTCCGCCCGGTGTTCCTGGAGGCGGTGCCGGAGCAGCGCATCGAACAGGTGTCGGTGAACGCGACGGCGGACGGGGTGTTCAAGGCGAACGTGGATTTCGGAAGCCTGCGGGAGTCCGCCCTGCTCGAGGCGCGGCTCTACGATGCGGCGGGCAAGCCGGTGGGGGATGTTTTCTCGGCTGAGATTCCGGGAGGCGGTGCCAGCCGGGTGAGCGTGGAGACAAAGGTCCCGCAGCCCGCGCTGT
Organism: Luteolibacter yonseiensis; assembly: GCF_016595465.1. Taxonomy (NCBI): domain Bacteria; kingdom Pseudomonadati; phylum Verrucomicrobiota; class Verrucomicrobiia; order Verrucomicrobiales; family Verrucomicrobiaceae; genus Luteolibacter; species Luteolibacter yonseiensis. Next base: position 191,761 of record NZ_JAENIK010000001.1, read on the forward strand.
GGACGGCTGAGACGCCGCAGCTTTACACCGTGAAGTTCGCGTTGAAGAAGGGGGGCTCCGACATTCATGAAGTCACCCAGCGCTTCGGTTTCCGCACCATCGAGGTGAGGAAGGGCGGCGGGATTTTTCTCAATGGCGAACGCATCCTGCTCAAGGGAGTCTGCCGCCACAGCTTCCGTCCGGAAACGGCGCGCGCCCTCGACAAGGAGTCCTGCTACGACGACGTGCGGCTGCTGAAATCCATGAACATGAACGCGGTCCGGATGAGCCACTATCCGCCGGATGTGGCGTTTCTGGAAGCCTGCGACGAACTCGGATTGTATGTCATCAACGAGCTCAGCGGCTGGCAGAACGCGCATGGCACGGAGATCGGCCGCAAGCTGGTCCGCGAGATGGTGACGCGGGATGTGAACCACCCGTGCACGCTCTTCTGGGACAATGGCAACGAAGGCGGCTGGAACCGCGAATTGGACGGGGACTTCCGGCTTTACGATCCCCAGGACCGCACCGTGCTGCATCCGTGGGAGGCCTTCAATGGCGTGGACACGAAGCACTACCCATCGTTCGCGGACCTGACAAAACGCCTCGCCGGTCCGAACACGGTGATGCCGACGGAAATGATCCACGGTCTCTTCGACGGCGGCGCGGGTGCGGGACTGGAGGATTACTGGAAGGCCATCGCCGCGTCACCATTCGGCGGCGGAGGTTTCATCTGGGTGCTGGCGGACGAGGGCATCATGCGGACGGACCAGGAAAACCGCATCGATGTCTTCAGCACCTACGCGCCGGACGGCATCGTGGGGCCTCGCCATGAGAAGAAGGGGAGCTATCATACCGTGCGCGATGTCTTTTCGCCCGTCCAGGTAGCCGCACCGGTGCTGGATGCCTCGTTCGATGGCAGGCTCACGGTGAGGAACCGCTATGATTTCCTCTCCCTCGAGGGCTGTCATTTCGAGTGGCGGTTGTTGCGTTTTCCCAAGGCGTCCGACCGTGGTGGCAAGGAGGAGGTCCTGGGTCATGGGAAGCTGGACGCTCCCGGGATTCCCGCTGGGAAAGACGGCGACCTTCAACTGGCCCTGCCCGCCGACTGGCGGAAATCCGATGCGCTCGCGCTGGTGGCCACGGACAGGAACGGCCAGGAGTTATGGACGTGGACATGGGCGACGCCCGCGCAGGCCGGGGATGGCGCTTCCCAAACGGAGCCATCAGGAAAGGTCGCCGCCGTCACCGGGGACGCCGGAATTTCGCTCACTGCGGGTGAGGTGACCGCGTCGTTCGACAAGGACGGCCGGCTCGCCAATTTCAGCCGGGACGGCAAGGCCTCGTCGCTGTGCGACGGACCGCGCGTGGTGTTCGCAAGACCCGCGAAGGGAGACATCCGGTGGGAGGATGCCAGTCTCACCGCCGGACCGGACGGTGGGATGCTATGGAAACCGGAGACTCCCCGGATGCTGAATCTTCTTGAGATCGATCTGGGTCTTCCGAGGCAGATCAACTGGGCGGGATTCAAGTTGGAAATCTCACCCGATGGCGAAAAGTGGAAGACCATCTACGATGCCACACGCCGCAACAACGACGGCAATGGCTACGAGTTCCCGCCGCAGATGGTGGCGGCCGTGAGGCTTTCTAACTTCCGTCAGGTGGACGGCGGACAACCTGCGGTCAAGCGGCTGCGCGTGGCCTGGCAGGCGGAACGGTTCCCCGCCGCCGCGACCTCGCCTCCGACGGTGACCACCGGTGCGGACTGGCTGGAAAGCGTCGCGGCGGATGGTTCGCAGCGTTTCCGCTGGACGTTGGCGGGATCGGGAGACCTCCGGCTGGACTACTCCTACACGCTCGACGGCGAGTTCACCTATCATGGCATCACCTTCGATCACGCGGAAGACACCTTCCAATCCGTGAAATGGCTCGGGGAAGGGCCCAGCCGTGTCTGGCAGAACCGCCTGCGCGGCACGACACTGGGCGTGTATGAAAAGCAACGGAACGACATCCAGCCGGGCGTGTCGTGGGATTTTCCCGAATTCCAAGGCTTCTTCGCCGACATGCGCTGGGCGCGGTTCGAGACATCGGCGGGGCCGCTCACGGTTTCCAGCCCGCAGCCCGGGACCTATCTCCGCATCGGCACCCCGAGGATCAGCCACCCGTTCACGACCGTGGCGTTTCCGGCAGGGGATCTTTCATTCATGAAGGCGATCCCGGCGATCGGTTCGAAGTTCCTCACACCCGCGAACTCCGGCCCCTCCGGCCAACCCGCGAAGGTGGCGGGGCGGCAGGACGGTTCGCTGGTGTTCCGCTTGGGCGAGTGAGATCCCGCGGCACCCCGGGGGGCCTCATCTCACCCCGCGCGGTGCCACCTTTTTCGGGCTGTCGAAGGCGACATCCGTGATGGAAAGCCTGCGGCCTCCGTTGTTCGGGTCGCAGGTGGCCACCTGCATCTTGCGGAGGGTCCAGACGTTGTCCGCGACCTTCATCACGTCCTCGACCTGGAATTCCTTCACCAGTCCGCCGTTCTTGTCATGGCCGCGGATGCGCATGAAGGCTCCGAACTTGGTGTGGACCCAGACGTAGACCACCTCGTAGCGGCCGGAGGCTCCTTTCGGCTTGTCCACCCGCAGCTTGTAACACGGTTGTCCGCCGACGTCCTCCGTGCCTTCGAGTTTGGGATTCGGCCAATAGAAGAAGCGCAGGGCGAGGTCCTCGTAGGTGAGATCCGTCCCGGCGATGGGCTGGACGATCTTGTCCGCGGGAAACTCGGTGGTCTTGCCGTTGATGATTTCGAACAGGTTGAAATTCTCATCGCCGATCCGCATGTGGAAGATCCGCCAGGGACCCTTGTTTTCGGAAAACTGGAACTGGATGTCCTTGCCTTTGAGAAAGAGGGTGATGGGAACGTTCGCACCGCTTTTTTTGAGATTTCCGCTGAGTCCCTCGTCGAGCTTGGTGAGGGTGGCGGAGATGCGGGCCCCTTCGAGGATCTGCTGCGCGGACGGCTGCTGGGCGGAAGCGCTGGCGACGAGCGAGATGGCGAGCGCCGCGGCAGGAAAGAATGATTTGAAATTCATGGTGACGGGTAAAAGGAATCGCCGGGAAAGACCTGTTTCGCAATGGATTCCTTCAAAAAATCATGGGAATCCCGTATTAATTTTTAGAATCCGGAGCATTGGGGCTTGCTGACAGGGGGCCGGGCGAATTGGATCACCCCGGAACGAGAACGCCGTTCGAAACCCCCTATGAGCCTTCGCCAGCAGCTATCAGACATCCTTCCCACACTTCTTCCGGGCAACCCTGCGGATTCCATCAAGGGGACGGAACTGATTCGTTTGACGCGGTTGCAACTGACGGGGAATTACTCGGACGCATCACTGCGTTATCATTTTTCCATCATGTCGTGCGATCCGGCCTCGCCCATCGCCAAGGTGGAGAAGGGCCAGGGCTACTACCGGCGCAGCGCTCCGCTGCCCGCGCTTTCCGGCGCGCAGGAACTGCTCGCCCTCACCCAGGGACGGCTCGAGGATCTCACCACCGCCGACCAGGATGTGGTGGATGAAACCATGCTGCGGATCCGGAAGTTCCGTGCGGTGGTGACCCGCTATTTTGAAATCAACGGACGTTTCCCGTTCGCATTCCGCCAGGCTTTCGCCAAGGACTCGCCGATCAGCAATCTGTGGAAATACCCGGAACTGGTGCTGGTGGATTGGGAAACCGGCGGTTCGCCGGACGAGGAGATGTCGCTGGACGAGACGATGCTCGCTTTCAAGCAGAGGCTCGGGATCGCGCCATTCCGCCTCCACGCCGCACGGCTGCGGATCCAGCCGTCCCTGCAGACCTACCGTGAGGATTTTTTCCAAACCCTCGCCGTCTCGATGTGGGCGCAGGGCGGGGAACTCGTCTATGCCGCGCCCATCGAGGACGAGGCGCTCGCCGACGGCCTGCGGAAAATGAGCGCGAACTTCGGTGTGGGCGTCACCTCCTTCGGCCTGACGGCGGACGCCCTCGACGAACTGCCGCGCCCGGCGAACATCCTCAACGCGCATCCGCGTGAAACGGAAGCCATCATGGCCAAGCTCGACATCAACCGCATTTCCGGCGCCGTCTCCCGTCCCCATCTGGACTGGACCGCGCTCAGCTCGATGCGGAACGAATCGGAAGAGGCGGAGAAACTCGTGGGGTGGCTGACGCGCTGCATCGACGGACGGCGGGCCGAGGCCTTCAAGGATGAATGACCCGGTGGCATGAGCTGGACATTTGAAAGCGTCGCGATTGTCGGGTCGGGAGCCATCGGACTTTATTACGGAGGCCGGCTCGCGCAGGCGGGTGAGGACGTGCGTTTCCTCATGCGCTCGGATTACGAGGCGGTTTCAGAAAAAGGCCTCACGATCGGGAGCGTGCATGGGGACTTCCGCCTTCCTCAGGTGCGGGCCTGCCGCACGCCGCAGGAAATCGGGCCGGTGGACCTGGTCATCGTGGCCTGGAAGGCGACGGCGAACCATCAGCTTGCGGAAATCCTGCCACCGCTGCTGCACGCGGGCACCCAGGTGCTGACCTTGCAGAACGGACTGGGAAACTGCGAGGCGCTGGCGGAAATCGTCGGGGCGGAGCGGGTGCTGGGAGCCCTTTGTTTCGTCTGCATCAACCGGCTTTCCCCGGGACTCGTCAGCCACACGGCGGGCGGACGGATCACCGTCGGCGAGATGAAGCCGGACGATGCGGGGCGGGCGGCGGAAATCGAAAAACGCTTCAAGGCCGCGGGGATCCAGGCCTTCGCCGTGGAGAATCTGGAAAAATCCCAGTGGGAGAAACTCGTTTGGAACATCCCCTTCAACGGACTTTCCGTGGCGGAGGGTGGGGTGACCACGGATGTCCTGCTGGACTCTCCCGAAACGGAAGGTGAGATGCGCGCCCTGATGACGGAGGTCATCACCGCCGCAAACGCCCAAGGGCTGGGATTGGGCCGGGAACTCATCGATTTCAATATCGACCGCACCCGGCCGATGGGACCTTACCGGACCTCCAGCATGATCGACTTCGTCGAAGGCCGCGAGGTCGAGGTCGCTCCGATCTGGGAGGAACCGCTGCGCCGCGCCACCGCCGCCGGAGTGGAGATGCCTCGCCTGACGGAACTGCTGGGCAGGATACGCGGGCGGCTGGCTGAAACGACTTGAACGTAGAAATCTCCGCTCTGATGCTGCTCTACTTGGATTGTTGTTGTCTAAATCGTCCTTACGACGATCTCTCCCAGATGAGGGTGAGACTGGAAGCGGAGGCGGTGGAGTGGATTTTGGAAGAGTCGCGATCCGGTAGGTTCGAAATCGTGACGAGCGATTATCTGATTTTTGAGCTAGGCCGGAATCCGGACCTCGTCAAACGGCATCATACTTTGGAAATGACCCGTTATTCATCCCTTCATGTTCCGGCATCACAGTCTTTGTCTGACAGGGCTTTGAAAATTCAGAGTTTGGGAATGACTCCACTGGATGCCCTCCACATCGCGGTCGCCGAAGAGGTAAGATGTGATTTTTTGGTGACCACGGACGATCGATTGCTCAAAAAATCAGCAAGACAACAGGATTATCTGATGGTAAAACTGCTCAACCCGGTCGATCTCGTCGCATTTCCATGACACACGTTGCCGAACTGAATAAAAAAGCGAAGGCCATTCTCTTTCGTGAATTGGGCCCGGTAGACTACGCCCGTTTTTTTCAGCAATTCGAGGACGGAGTGGGCAACTACACAACAGATAGAAGTCAATGGCTTGCGGAGGAGACCGTTCAGGGTTTGCACGAAGAAGTGAAAAGCCTTCTAAAGAGTGGGGAATTGATGAGGCCGACTGGAGCAAGGTTGTATGATCCCGCTTCGACAGACGGGCCTCGAACCTGACCTCCGTTGCCGGACATATTATCATTGGGCGATACCCGGTTCGTGCGGCCGTGCGCATGACTGAGCAACTGACAGGAGGCGGTCATCGCCACAAACCCGCTTGTGGATGCCCGAATCTCGGCGATAATCGGCTGGAACTCCCGGCCCCGATTTGGGAGGTTCTGTCATTCGTTGCAGATCCGGTGCGCCGGTTGATTCCTCATGCCTCCTCCATCCAGTCCGCCCCACTCGAAAGTTGTCATTCCGGAAGCCCTCAGGCTTCAGTTGGACGACTTCCGGCGTCATCTGTGGCGGGCGAAAATCATGGAAGCGGTGGCGGCGGGTTTCATCGGCCTGCTGGTTTCGTTCCTCCTGGTTTATGTGCTGGACCGCTTTTGGCAGACGCCGGGCTGGGCGCGGCTGGGGATCCTGCTCGCGGGTATCTCGTTGTTCACCGTTTTCGCGCCCTACTGGCTGCACCGCTGGGTTTGGAAACAGCGGCGGGAGGCGCAACTGGCGAGACTCATTGCCAAACGATACCCCGGACTGGGAGACCGGTTGCTGGGCGTCATCGAGCTGCAGAATCAGGAAGGGAACGCGGACACCTTCTCGCCCCGGCTGCGCGAGGCGGCGATGGAGGCCGTGGCGGCGGAAACGGGGCGGCGTAAATTGGAGGAGGCGCTTCCGGGCCGGTTCCACCGCCGCTGGACCCTGGTCGCGCTGGCGCTGGCCGGGTTGTCCTCCGCCGCCTTCGTCCTGACCCCGCGCGCCGGCTACAACGCCATGCAGCGATGGATCATGCCATTGTCCGACACCCAGCGCTACACCTTCGCCCGTCTGGAGAATCCGCCGGTCTACCAGGCGGTGCCGTTCGGCGAGGCGTTCGAGGTCAGGTTGAAGCTTTCCAAGGATTCGGAACAGCGGCCGGCCGAGGCATCCGGGCGATACGGCCTCCAGGCCGAGGTCGCAGCGGCCCTCAAGGGAGACACCTATCGCTTCACATTTCCCGGACAGCAGGATCCGGGAACCATCGTTTTCCGCATCGGTGACCTTCAGCACAGCCTGCGCGTCGATCCGGTCCAGCGGCCGGGCGTCGAGCATGCGACGGCCACGGTCACTCCGCCCGCCTATTTGAAAATCCCGGAGAAAACCGTGGATCTCAAGAGCGGTGGCATCCCGGCGGTGGAAGGCAGCAAGATCCGCATCGACCTGACCAGCAACCGTCCGCTCGCGGGGGGCGGCTTCGGTCCGACAAGGACGCAGGTCATCGAGACGCCGCAGGAGGGGGTGCCGGGGCATGTGCCGGCCGAGGGGCAGCTCGCGATTTCAGGGCTGGTGGCGAGCACTCCGGTGCTGGATGTGGGAGCCGTACCGTTTGAAATTCCCTTTACCTGGAAGGACCAGCTGGGGCTCGTGGGGGAGACCGGATTCAAGGTGCGGGTGGACGCGCTCAAGGACGCCGCTCCAAGCTGCTACCTGCAGGGCATCGACCGGCAGAAGGTGATGCTGCCGGAGGAGACGGTGGATTTCGAAGTGCTGGCGGAGGATGATTTCGGCGTCCGGTTGGCCGGCATCGAGTGGTCCGGCCAGTTGAGCCGCCCGACGGACGAGCCGCCGGCCAAGGGGGAGATCAAGCTTACGGACGGAGGCCCCGAGCGGAACCGTGTCAGCACCGCCGCCTCGTTTTCCCCCGCCGCCTTCGGCATCACGCCGCAGAAGATCACGCTGCGGGGTTTCAGCGCGGATTATTTTCCGGAGCGCGGCCGCGCGTACTCGGAACCGGTCGTCATCTACGTGCTCACCCGTGACGAACACGCGCAGATGCTGAAGACCAAGTTCGACCGCGTCCTCACGGAGTTCGAAGACCTCGCCCGCCGCGAACAGGATCTGCTCGACGAGAACCAGCGGCTCGAACGCCTGGATGGCGGGGAACTCCAGCAGGAGGAGAACGCCAAGCGGCTCGAGGCCCAGGAAGCCGCCGAGGCGGAGAGCAACCGGCGCATGCAGGAACTCACCGAGCGCATGGAGAGCCTCATGAAGGACGCCGCGAGGAATGGCGACATCGCGAAGGAAACACTCAGGAAAATGGCCGAGTCGCTCAAGCCCATGCAGGAGCTTTCCCAGCAGGATCTCCCCAAGGTCCAGGAAAATCTCGGCGACTCCCGGGAGCCGTCGAACACTCCGGAAAAATCCCAACAGGATGTGGCGAAGGCCGTCGAGGAGCAGAAGAAGGCAGTGGAGAAAATGCGCGAGGCCATCGCCCGGGCGAACGACGCGAACCGCCAGTTCGAAGCCGGGACTTTCGCGAACCGCCTGAAGAAGGCCGCGAGCGAGGAAAACGGCATCGTCACCACGCTCGTCGGCATCTTCGAGCGGATCCTCGGGAAGAAACATTCGGTCCTCGATCCTTCCGACCAGCGGCGGCTCGGTGAGGTGGGCGGCCAGCAGGCGAACACCGCTTCGGACATCCGCTGGCTGCAGGAGGATCTCGGCAACTATTTCACCCGTACCAAGGCCGAGGCGTTCAAGCAGATCCTTGATGAAATGCGGGAATCCGAGATCGACAACGGGCTCGCGAAGGTCCGCAACCTTCTCGCCGCGAACCAATCCTACCTCGCCACCGAGAGTGCGAAGGACTGGGCGGACAAACTCAGCGGCTGGGCGAAGAAGCTTGAGGACGAGAAAAACAAGGACGGCTCCGGTGGCGGTGCGGGTGAGGGAGGCCAGCCGGATCCCGAGGATGAGGACTTTGAATTCATGCTGCGCGTGATGAAACTCATCCAGCAGGAGCAGGACATCCGCGCCCAGACCCGTGCCCTTGAACAACTCCGCCGCAGCGGCGGAGAAGAATCCACCGATCCCGAAACACCATGAAACACCACCTCGCCGCAGCCGGTTTCTTCCTGCTCATGCCCTGCCTCGCCATGGCCGGGGAGGAGGTTGTCGAGAAACACCGCGAGGGCTCCAACAAGGTGGCCGACAAGCAGGACGAACTCGCCGCGGATGTCCAGCAACTGGTCATCGAGCAGACCGTCCCGCAGGTCATCGAAATGCTCAACGAGGTGGAGAAGATCATGGACGAGGCCACCGACCAGCTCGCCGAAGCCGACACCGGTGGCAATACCATCGCCGCCCAGACGGAGATCATCGAAAAGATCCATGCCGCGGCGAAGGAGAAGCAGAAACAGCAGGGCGGCGGCCAATCCAGCGAAGCCATGATGGACATGATGGAGCGCATGATGGGCAAGAAGCCGGATGGCGAGAAGAAGGCGAACGGCAAGAACGGCGAGGCCAGCGACGAAGGGAGCTACGGCCTCACCGGCGAATCCGATTCCGCGAACGATAACGATGCGGGCATCACCGGCGGGAAAACCGAAACACGGCGTGTTCCCAAAGCCGGCGGCGGCGCGGGCGCTGCCCTGCCTGAGGAGTTCCGCAAGGCCATGGACGCCTACAACCGTGGCGTGGAAAGGAAAGTGAAGTGACCATGGTGGGCGCGCGTCATCCGTTGATGGTGAAAACGTCCGTCAGGCTGCTGGCTTCCCTGGTGCTCCTGGCATCCTTTCCGGCCGCGACGGCGCAGGAGGTGCCGGGCCGTCCGGAAGAAACCATTCCCGCCCAGGTGGAGCTGATGTACGAGCGCGGCCTGCAATACCTCGCGAAGAGCCAGAACGAAAAAGGCTCCTGGAACGACCCCGTGGGTGGGGAGCCCGGCGTCGTGGGCCTCTGTGTGGCTGCGTTCCTCGCCCACGGCGAGGATGCCAACAACGGGCGCTATGCGAAGAACATCCGCCTCGGCATCGACTACATCCTTTCCCAGCAGAACGACAAGAACGGCTACATCGGTTCCAGCATGTACAACCACGGCTTCGCCACCAAGGCGCTGGCCGAGTGCTACGGCGTGCTGGACAATCCGAAGATCGCCCCGGCGCTGAAGAAGGCGGTGGACCTCATCATCAGCGCGCAAAAACGCAACCGGTTCAACGCCTGGCGCTACACTCCGGACAGCCACGATGCGGACACCACGGTCACGGGTTGCCAGATGGTCACGCTGTTCGCCGCGAGAAACGCGGGCATCGGCGTGCCGGACGAGGTGATCAAGAAGGGGCTCGCCTATCTGGCCACCTGCCGAGGCAAGGATGGCGACTATGGTTACACCTCTTCCTCGGGTGGCAAGCCGACCCTGACGGCGATCGGATCGCTCTGCTATTCCCTCGCGAAGGAAAAGGAGTCCAAGGGCTATCAGGCAAGCCTCGCCTACTTGAAAAAGAACATGGATTACCGGGACCGCTACTATCCGTATTATTACGAATACTACATGGCCCAGGCGCTGTTCCATGCGGACGAGGCTGCATGGCGCGAATGGAACACCCGCAACATCCGCTACATGTCCACCATCCAGTCGCAGGACGGCTCGTTCCCCGGAAACCAGGGGCCGTCGTTCAACACCGCCGGCGCGCTGCTGTCGTTCGCGCTCAACTACCGCTATCTGCCGATTTACGAAAAATGATCCGCCTCCTCGCCATATCATGGATGACCGGCCTGCTGGTCCTGCATGCCGCCGAACCGCACGACCTGCTGCGATTCGGGAACGGCGACCAGCTCCATGGGAAATTCATGGGCATCAAGGAGGGACCGCAGGTCGTCTGGCAGCGCGGGGATGTCACCGCCCCGGTGGAGTTCAAGACGGACCAGCTCCGCCACATCGTGCTCAATGGCGGCCGCCCGAAGCGCGGGCTCGCCGCCCTGTCCCACGTCGCCCTGGTGAACGGGGACCGCATTCCTGGAACGGTGGCCTCGATGGATGAGAAGGGGATCACGCTTGAGACCACCTACGCCGGTTCCCTGAGGATCCCGCGTGAGCAGGTGGCCATGCTCGCGCCGGCTCCGCTCGGCGGGCGGCTCCACTACCACGGTCCCTTCATCGAGGATGAGTGGAAAATGGCGGACGCGTCATCCCCGGAAGGCATTCCCGCCTCCAGGGATGAAAAGGACCAAGGTGGGGAGAATTCCGGGCGCTGGCAGTTTTCCGGGTCCGCGTGGTACTGGCCGGGCAAGCTGTCCGGCACCGCTTTGCTGAAGGAGAACACCATGCCGGACCGGGCGATCCTGCGCTTCGACGTCGCATGGAGGAACCGGCTCTCGCTCGCGATCGGATTTCATGCGGATTTCAAGAAGCCGGAGAAGAAACCCGCGGACGGGAATGAACCGGAGGCCCAGCCCCGCAGGCAGAACGGATTCTCCCCCGGCGATTCCAGCGTTTTTCCCACGTTGTTCGGCAATGCCTACGTGCTGCAGATCTTCTCCACCCACATGATGTTGTTCCGCGTTTCGGCGGACGGCACCGCCCGCGTCCCGGTCGAGCGGATCCCGAACAACGGCGCTTCCATCCGCCTTGGGGAATCCGGCACGGCGACGGTTGAGATCCGCTGCAGCCGGATTTCCGGGGAGATCGCCGTTTTCATCAATGGAGACTCCGCGGCCCGGTGGAGCGAGCAGGATGGAACTCCGCCGGATGCCGCGCGCTACTCGGGGAAGGGGAATGGTTTCGGATTCGTCGTGCAGACGGAGGAATCCCCCGTGCGGATCTCGGATATCATGACGGCGGAGTGGAACGGCATGCCGGACGCCGCCCGCAGCATGCAAACCGACGAGCAGGACATCGTGCTGCTGGCAAACGGCACGGATCGTTTCTCCGGGAAAGTCGGTGGTTTCAGCGACGGCAGGATCTTGATGGAGAACAAATACGGGCGTTTCCAGTTCGAACTGGATGACATCGCGGAGATCCGCTTCGCACGGAACAAGCTCGCCACGGAGAGCGAGCCCGCCGCAGGCTCCGTCATGGTCCGCATGGGGCCGCTCGGCCGGATTTCCGGCAAGCCCGTGTCCGGAAACGCGGACGGCATCCGCCTGCTGAATCCCATCTGCGGGGAAATGAACTTCAATCTGGAATCCGCGGTCATGCTCGATTTCCAAAACACCAACAACATCATCGACGACTGGGATGCCGAGTTTTGATCCAAGACCCTGGCTGGGTTTGCTGCTTTTCGCCGGCCCGCCCGCAAACGCCGACGAACTGACGCTGGCCGGCGACGCCCGCCTGACGGGCGACGTCCGTTCCATCGACGGGAACGGCGTGGTCGAGCTTGTTTCCCCGCTCTCGCCGGATCCGCTGAAGCTCGTGCCCGGTGCCGTCAGCGAGGTGCGGTTCAGCGCGTCCGGCACGGCCGGCAGCCCGCCCGGTGCGATCGTGGAACTGGCGAACGGAGATCTGCTTCCCGGCACGATCAGCGGCCTGGACGACAAGAATCTTTCCGTCACCACTCCTTATTCCGGAGAGGTCACGATCCCCCGGGCGGTCGTGAACTCGCTGCAGTTCGGCGTCCGCACGCGCAGGGTGATCTATTCCGGTCCCAAGAACCTCGGCGAGTGGAACCATGACGGCGGTGGCGCGGAGAACTGGACCTTCTCCAAGAAATCCTTGTCCGCGAACGGTCCGGCGCGCGCTTCGAAAAATTTCGAAACACCACGCCAGTTCATCCTGAAATTCTCGCTCGAGTGGCAGCGGAACCCGAATTTCCTGATTTATTTCGCCGATCCGCTGGAGCCCGGATCCGACGCTGTCGATCGATATCACTTCCAGTTCAATGGCGCGGGGATGGAAATCAAGCGTCATTCCACCAAGGGGCCCAAGACCCGCACGGTGATGCAGCTTCCCCGCACCCCGGACAAGTACGAGGCGAACCAACTGGAGGTGGAGATCCGCGTGGACCGGAACGCCTCACGCATCCAGTTGTTTCTCAATGGCGAGCCGGAGGGATCCGGAGTGGACGTGATGCCGGAACCTCCATCGGGCGGTGGCGTGACGCTCGCGAACGCCTCACCCAACGGAAGCCCGGTGCAGGTCCGGAACATCGAGATCGCCGAGTTCGACAACACCCGCGTGCGTCACCGGGCCGAAGACCGCGGGGACACCCGGAACGACAGCCTCATCAGCCGCGATGACGACCGCTGGGGAGGACATCTCATCGGTATCCAAAAAAGGCCGGAGGGCAGCGTGTTTTCCTTCAAGAGCGATTTCCAGGATGAGGCGCTCGAACTTCTGGAGTCCGAGGTTTCCACCCTGTTTTTCGCCAAGGCCGGAGACGCCCCCGTGGAACAGGCCAAGCCCGCTTTCGTGCTCCGCCTGCGGGACGAAGGCTCGCTGCGGCTGTCGTCCTGCGTGTTCGCGGACGATGGCGTCACCGCGGAGCATCCGTTGCTCGGCACCTTGAAAATCGGCCGGCAAGGCGTCGCCGCGATCGAACGCGCCGTCGCAGAACCCTTGGACAAGACCGGAGAATGAAAGCCCGCCTCACCGCTTCCTTTCTCGGCATGACGCTCCTCCTTGCGGCGGAGGAGACCGTTTCGACCGTCCGCTTCGCCAACGATGACCAACTGCCGGGCACCCTCGAATCCCTCTCGCCGGAGGCGCTGGTATGGAAATCCCCGATCCTGGACAAGCCCGCTTCCTTTTTCCTCAAGGACGTCCTGGAACTCGGTCTGACGCCGGAACATCCGGAGGGAACCGCCCGCCACGAGGCCTCCGTTTCCCTCACCAATGGCGACATCCTCCGCGGGCAGCTCGCGTCCGTGGGGGACGAGGTTGTCGAACTGGACACCTGGTTCGCAGGCCGAATGAAACTCAACCGGCTGATGATCTCTGACATCAGCATCTCCGGACGGCCGGACCTGCTCTATCGCGGACCCACCGGGCTGGATGACTGGAAACAATCCGGCGACAAGCCGGCATGGAATTATCAGAACGGCGGCTTCCGGTCGTCGGCGCCGGGAAGCATCGCCCGTGACATGAAACTTCCGGACGAGTGCAGCATTTCCTTCGACGCCGCCTGGCGCGACTCTTTCAGCCTGGACTTGAATTTTTTCGCGGGCGAGCCCGGGAGCGCACGGTCGGCCGATGGCTACGTCCTCACCTTCAGGAACCGCTACCTTTCGCTGCGCTCTGGCAGGAATCCGCAGAACCTCGGCAACAGCGCCACCGCCGAGGCGCTCCAGGAAAACGAGAAGGCCCGCATCGAGGTCCGGGCCAGCCTGAAGACCGGCAAGGTCTGCATTTTCGTGGATGGCGAGATCATCGATGTCTGGACCGATCCGGATGTCGCGAAGCTGAAGGTCGGACGCTGGTTGCATTTTGTTTCATCCAGCATTTCACCGGTGCAGGTCTCGCGCATCGAGATCGCCGCATGGGATGGCGAGGTGGAGCAGATGCCGGACCCGAAGGTGGGGAACGGCCTGCTGGACGAGGAGGAGCCCGATCCCTTGGAAGCTCCGCCCAAGGAGGAGAAACCGAAGGCAGGGCGGATGGAACTGCGGAATGGCGACTCGCTGGATGGAGAGGTCCTTTCCATCACCGAGGGCATGATCTCGATCAAGACGCCTTTCCGCGAGGTGAAGCTGCCCATCGAGGTCCTGCGTTCCCTCGCCCTGAAGCCTGCCGAGCTGGAACGCTGCAAACGCGAGAACGGCGATGTCCGCGGATGGTTCCCGGACGGCTCGTCCGTCGTCTTCCGGCTGGAGGAAGTGAAACCCGGAGTCCTCTCGGGCAGCAGCCAGAACTTCGGCAACGCGGATTTCAAGACCGCCGCCTTCAACCGCATCGAGTTCAATATCTACGACCCGGAATACGAGGAACTCCGCGCGGCGGAAAAGTGGTGAGAGGGTGCGCCGCGCTTGGGGATCACTTGTCTCCGGACTCGTCTTCGGACCCGTCTTCAGACCCGTCCTCCCCGATGTCGATGCCGTGTTGCTCCGCGAATGCCCTGGCGGCGGCTCGGGAGGTGTCATCGGTTTCCGGCCAGTTCTGGAAGATGGTCCGGAGCGTGCCGTCGCGCCGTTCGCCGGGTGGCAGCATCATCGCCCATTTTTCGGCATCGAGGGGACGGCCTTGCGAGAGGATTTCGGCGTAGGCTTGGATGGAGGTATTCCGGGTGGATCCTTCGGGCTGGGCATCCAACCATTCCCCGGCGGCCCGGTAGTCGCTGATCGCCCACCCTCGGAACAGTTCCCTGATTTTCCCGTCTCCCGCACCCTCCGGCAGGGTCCTGTCGATCCATTCGATCCAACGCCGGTTATCCTTGAGGTTGTCCTCCTCCACTCCTCCGACGAACGCCTGGAGTTCGGACGGGTCGAGCTTCGCCGAATGGATCCACTCCTCCGCGTCCGGGAAATCCTGGTAGCTGATGCTTCGGGCGAGCGATGAAATTCCGTTCCGCAACAATCCGTCGTCTCCATCGGGATCACGATTTTTGGAAAAGGCGCGCAATTCCGCCAACCCTTCCAGCCGGGATTCCGGTCGGATGGAACCCATGATTTGTGACACGGATCCGGCAGGGAGGCCGAGTTCCCCGAGTATCCTGAAGGCGGTGGCGGGGGACTTGAGGGAGACGCCGGAGAGGAGGAAATTTTTCGCCTCGGGAGACGAGAAGAGGGGAGACTTGTCCTTGTGCCTACGATACCACTCGAGGGCGGCTTCCGGATCTTCGCGGCTCCACATGAAAATCGATCCATTGATGACATTCTGGTTTCCTACCCCTCCTGTGTCGGGCAGTTCGAGAGGAGACTTGGCGAGGAACTCAAGAATGCCGCGGGGATGGATTCTCGAAAAGGAGTAGAACACGGTGTCCAGGCCGTCTTCCGGACATTTTTCCGAACGCAGTGCGGCGATCAGTTCGATGAATTCGGCCGGGCTCAAGGCGGACAAGGATTCGAGCCGTTCGTCCGCGACAGATGCCCTCTCCCCGGCGGGCATGCGGAAACAATCCGCCAGGCTCGCGGCGAGCGCGCGTATGTCCTGCCGTTCTTTGTCACGCGGACGTTTGGTGGCTGCCTTGCTCGTGTTCGGTCCGGTGTCCGCCGGGATTCCCGCGCGTGCCATATCGGCCAGCAGGCGGGCACGGGCTTCCCTTGCCGTCCGGATGTGTTGTTCCCCGGCGTGACCCAGCCAGGCTGCAAACGCGAGGATCGCCACGGAAATGCTGATGGAGGTTTTCATTCGCTTTCGAGCCAGTCCAACATGCCCTTCCGGCTTTCCTCATCCACGATTTTCCCGGCCAGTTGCCGCGCTTCGGACGGGTGGCCAAGCCATTCCGAATTACGGATGAAGGAAATCAGGATCTCGTCACTGCCTGTTTTTTCGTGGAAATACGCCGCAAGGTCGGCAGCTCCGGTGTAGTCGTTACCGCTGATGTTCGCCAACGCTCCTCCGGTTGCCCGGTCGGTCGCGGATGGAGCTTGGCTGCCCACCCAGGCCCGTAGTTCCTCAACGTCTCCGGCGTTGATTTTTGCCGTCCACGTCCGTGAATACAGGATCCGCCTCGCGCAGTATTCAACGCAGGCTTCCCGTTCTTCGGGAGTCGCGCCGATGCGTGTGAAGTAGTCGCTCGCCGCCTGATAGCCGCCCTGTGCGGCAACTTCGGCACATTGGCTATTGATCAGATTCCGAGCGGATTGGGCGGGCAGCAGCTCCCGCACCATGCGGGCGAAGGCGATCTGCTTCTCTTCCGAAAGTTTCTCTTGCGCGTGAGGATGGAGGAATTTCGCACGATCCTCCTCATTGATGGCGGAAAGACGTTTCACCGCCATCTCAGGCGCGCTGGATAATAATGCGGAAATGAGGGCGGGTTCCATCTTATGTTTCAGCACGCTCATACCGTCGAGCCTCTTGCTGGCGAAGGTCCCTTTTTCCAACTGTTCGTCGAACCATGCGGCGGCGGCTTCCGGCGAGGCCAGAGCCCAGTTCTTCATTCCCTCCGCCAGGAAATGGGAGCGGTCTTCCGGCAGCTTGCCGGTCAGGAGATCCAGTGCGAATCCGGGGTCCTTTTCAAGCAGGGCTTTGACGAGCATCTCCCGGAGAATCTCCTCCGCCCCGAAATTTGATTTCGAAAGCTCATCCAGGGAGGCGGCGAGCTCCTCCCGCGACATCGCGTTGAAGCGCTTTTTCAACGCCAGTCCGCCGAAGCCCGTCCAGTTGTATTTCAATGCCTGGCTGGAAAGTGTTTTCCATTCCGCCGGTGTGGCCGGCTTCGGACTTGCGATATCGTCGGCGGTTCCGCTTTGATGGGTCCGCAGTTTCTCGCGGTAGGTGGAGTTTTCTTTTTCAATCCCGCTCAGAACCTGCCGGCGGAAGCCGAGCCAGCCACCCGCGACAACAAGCGCGATGACCGGTGGGAGGAAAGACTTCAGCTTCAATGCCTCCTATTCAGTCAGTGACGGAGATGGGTGTCAACGCCGCATGCCGTTAGGAAGGGGTGGCGAATGGCGTGTGGTTAGGACCGGCTAAGTTCCGCAACCCCTCCGGGGTGTCAGAATGTGACGAAATCGCTCTTAACCACGTGATCTCTTAACCATGTGATCTCTTAACCATGTGATCTCTTAACCACGTGACATTTGGAGGGCACGTCGCTGCCGCCCTCTTTAATTTTCGTCGGCCTGAATAGCGAAAACAAGGTTGCCCTCTTCACGTGTCGGCATCACTTCGCCCGTTGGCGAAGTTGCTCCAAACGCGAGAGCGGCTTTTCGGCCTGGGCCTGCGGGTCGGCGGGTTTTTCCGGGGCTGCGGGAGGCGCGTCGGCTTTCGCGACGGGAGCGGGCGGCGGGGCGTCGATGCGCAGCGTGCTGTTCATCGCGGTCTGATGGAGGATGGTGGTGCCGTTCTGGGGAATCAACACCCGGCAGAAGACGGCGTTGTGCTTGCCGACGGTGGCGTCCGCCGCGATGGCGACGGGGAAGGTGAGTTCGGTCTGATCCTTGGTGAAATTCTGCGGAGGGCAGGAAGCGCCGTGAGGCAGCCCGAAGAGCTCGACGGTGGCGGTGCCTTCGAAGGGGTGGAGCTGTTCGATCTTCGCGACCATGGAGGTCGCCTTGTTCTGCTCGGTGGCGGCGAGATCGAGCGCCATGCCCACGAACGGCTCGGCGATCTTCAAGGTCGTCAGCGCGGAGGAAACGAGCACGGTCCCTTGCGGGGTGTTCGCCTCGGCCAGCACGCAGACCTGCCAATCGCCGGTGGCGGCGTCGTTGTTGGCGTTGAGTTCGTAGAGGATCTCGGATTGGTCGCCGGGGATGTCGAGGGTGACGGGCGCGCTGATGCCGGGAGGATTCCACAGGAAACGCACGGTGATTTTCTCGGCGTAGCCTTCCTTGCGGGTGGCGCGGACCTTGAGTGGGAGGGTGCCGTTTTTCACGATGGGAACGGCGGGTGTTTCGAGGTCGATCTTGAAAGGCGCTTCCTGAATGACGGCGGTGGCGACGCGGTTGACCGTGACGGAGTGGTACGCTCCCTGGTTGTTCACATCCACATGGTGGATCGTGTCCGCCAGTCCTCCGGTGAGCGGGACGTCTCCGGTGGCCTTGATGGAAAACGGAACCAGCCCGCCCGCCAGCGGGGCGTCGGGCGCGGCCTCGAAGACGACGGGAAAGGTGGTGATGGATTTGGGAACCGGCGGAGCCGTCATGGTGATGCCCGCGGGAAGCTGCCCGGCCTCGAAGGTGGAATCGCAGGCGATGTTTTCCCGGACGACATTGACGACTGCGGCGTAGCGGTTGCCGCGCGGGACGGAGAAGGTTTTCCACTTCTGGCTGTTCACCCGCTCGACGGTGGGAAGGTTCGCGGCGATGGAGGGCTTTTTCTCGGTGATTTCCATCCGGTAGGTGAAGTCCCCGTCGGTGCGGTCGAGCTGGTCGCGGACCCGCAGGCAATATTCGCCATCGGCGGGGCAGGTCCAGTTGATGATGCTGTCGGGCGAGCCCTGGTCGTCGTTCGCCGCGATCTGTTTTCCGTCCATCTGATGAAGGGAGAGGATGGAATCGAGAGGAGACCGATGGCTGCGGGCCAGCACGCGGAGGACGAGGTTCTGGTCCTTCTTCGCGGTGAATTTGAACCAGTCCATCTTGTTCTCCCCGTCGAGGATGCCGTGCATGGCGCAGGGAACCGGCGGCACCGGCGTGGCGGATGCAGGGTCCTTGTTGATGCCGGACTCATTGACGGCCTCCAGCGGGGAGACGGTGATCCAGTGGGGCGAGGGGGCGGAGAGTCCGTCATGGACGGGGAAAACCGGGAAGCTGGCGGCCTCTTCGGCAGGCAGGGTGATGGACTGCTTGATCGGCCCCGAGGGATCGCCAATGAAGGTGAACTCGATGGTTTCGCCCGGTTTGCCACCGGTGGGGAAGACCGCCTTGGGGCGGGGGAAGGTCCCGATGTGCAGGCGGTACTGGCTGTCCGGGGTGCCTTCATAGGCGGCCTCGTGCACCACGATGCGGTAGTCGCCGTCCTCGGGGGCGATGATGGAGGCGAAGGCGTCGTTGCGGAGCAGGGGCGCGTCGTCACAGGTCGCGAGCTCGAATTTTTTCGGATCGAGGATGGCGACATAGGCGTCGAACATCAGGCGTCCGAGCCGCATGGCCTCGACCTCGACGGACAGGCGCTGGCCCTTCTTCAAACTACAGACATAGTAGTCATCGTCCTCGTCGCCCGCCACGCCCTGCACGGTGGTGTTCGGCTCGACCCGCTGGGCCTGGTCGAAGGTGGCGTTCGGCTCCGCTTCCATCACCGTGGGGAACTGCCCGACCCAGAACGAACGGAGTTCGGAAATCCCTCCGGCGGTGCGGACGCGGACCGAGTGCTCGCCGAGCGGCGCGTCCGGGGCGATGGTGAGCCTGGCGGTGGATTCGTTCTCCGCCTTGTTCGTGATGTTGGCGACCGCCAGCCCGGGTTCGTAAAAAAGGATTTCGCTGGTTTCCTCCAGCCGCTTGCCGAGAAAGCGGATCTCCATCTCCGTCCCCCGCCGTCCCCCGCGCGGCTCGATGAGATGCAGCTCGGGCGAGAATGCCGGCAGCGGGGTGGAGAGGGCGAGGAGGAGGAAGAGAGGTTTGAACATCGGACATCGAACGTTAAACATGGAACATCGAAGGAAAGAGGTGGAGTCAATGGGTTGATCGGTGGGAAATGAAAGGTTGCCCCAGGGTTCCAGAACGCGGTGACACCGTCATGCGCGTCGCGAACGTCTTCTTTTCTTTCCTTCGATGTTGAATGTCCGGCGTTGGATGTCCGATGTTCCCCTATGCTTTCTTCGCGAGCAGCGCGTCGAGGACCTGACCTCCGTCCACGATCTCGATCGGCCTGTTCCCCGGTGACATGAGTTCGGAATCCGAGTTGATGCCGATCTGGTGATAGATGGTGGTGGCGAGGTCCGCGACGCCGACGCCGTCGGTATCCACCTCTCCGCCGAGGGAGTCGGACGCGCCATGGACGTAGCCTTGTTTCATGCCGCCGCCCGCGAGCATGGTGGAGAAAACGCGCGGCCAGTGGTCGCGGCCGCCGGTGGCGTTGATCTTCGGGGTGCGGCCGAACTCGCTGGTGACCATGACCAGCGTCGAGTCCAGCATGCCGCGCCGGTCGAGGTCGCGGATGAGCGCGGCGATGGCCTTGTCGGTGGGCGGAAGCTCTTTCTGGATGCCCGCCTTGAGATTGTCATGGTGGTCCCAGCCGCCGGCGGTGAGGGAGACGAAACGCACGCCACCCTCGATGAGGCGGCGGGCGAGGAGCATGCGCTGGCCCGCGGCGGTGCGGCCGTACTCGTCCTTGAGCGCGTCCGGCTCGGCCTTGAGGTCGAAGGCCTCGCGGGCTTTCTGAGAGGAAATGAGCTGGTAGGCGTGTTGGTAGAAGGCGTCCATCGAGTCGATGGCGTCGGATTCCTCGAGCGTGCGGAAATGGTGGTCCACGGTTTCCAACAGGGACCGGCGTTTCGCGAAGCGGGCGTCGTCCACGCCTTTCGGCAGGTTGAGATCGCGGACCTGGAAGTTGCCTTGGGCGGGATCCGCGCCGAGGGCGAAGGGGCCGAAGGCGGAGGAAAGGTAGCCGGAGTTCGCGTATTCGTTCGGCACGGAGGGCACGCAGACATACGGCGGGAGGTCGTTTCTCGAACCGAGTTCGTGGGAGATCACCGAGCCGATGGACGGATACTCCAGCGCGGGCGACGGGCGGTAGCCGGTGAACATGTTGTGGGTGCCGCGCTCGTGGGCGGCCTCGCCGTGGGACATGGAGCGGATGATGGTGACCTTGTCGGCGATCTGCGCCGTCTCCTTCATGAACTCGCTGAACTGGATACCCGGGATTTTGGTGTCGATGGCTCCGAATGGCCCCCGGTATTCGGCGGGTGCGAAGGGTTTCGGATCGAACGACTCCTGGTGTGCGATGCCGCCGGGCAGGAAAATGTGGATGATCCCCTGGGCGACGGCGTCGTGCCTGCCGTAGGTTTTCGTCGCGGCCCGTGCCTGGTTGCTGAGGAACTGCGGCAGCGTGAGGCCGAGTCCGCCGAGCAGGCCGACGTAGAAAAATTCGCGGCGTGAGGAATAGCGCTCAAGGGGATTTCCCGGGCATTTGTGCTTCATGGCGGACGAGGGTGGATCGGCTCGACAGGCGGATACGCGGACGGGTTTCACATCATTTCAAAAATGAGCCGCCGCCACCTTAAAGGTTGGCGCGGAGTGCCGCGTGTTTTATGAATCGTGCGATGGATGTGCCACGAGTGGAAGGACTGAAGCCGAAGAACCTGATTGGCCACGGCGGGTGCGGGCGCGTTTACCGCGCTGAGGATGAGTCGGCGGGAGAATGCGCGGTGAAGATTTTCGAAAGGCCGTCCATTTCTCCGGAGCTTCTGAAACGTGCGACCGAGCGGCTGGAAACCGGCGGCTGGCCTGCCGGGGTCATGCGGGTGCTCGCCGCGGATCTGGAGGAGATGCCGCCGTTCTGGGTGATGCCGCTGCTGGTGGACCCCGTGGACGGAAAACCCCGGAGCATGCAGGTGTCGCTGGACGACCACCTTGGCACACGCTCGTGGAAACTCGTCAGATCGATCGGACGGGCCTTGGCAGCGATGCACGAGAGGCGGGTGGCGCACGGGAACCTGAAGCCGGGAAATGTGTTTTTCGACGAAAGGGGAGAGGTGCTGCTCAGCGACTGGGCGATCGGGAACATGCCGGGTGCCCAGGAGTTTCATTTCACCGACGCCGTGCTTTACCAAGCGCCCGAGCAGCTCCGGAACAAGGAGGGCTATCTGGAGGACGCCGGTTACCGGTGGGATGTCTTTTCCTTCGGGGTGTTGGCCTACCGGATCCTGACAGGCCGGTTTCCCCGCTGCCATGACACGTTCCACTTCGTCGCCCCCCCCGCGGGTGGGACGACGAAAAAGGGCATGCAGGCGGATCTCGGGAAAATCGCGAAAAACCTCGAGGCCGATGATTCCGTGACCTGGCCGGATGCGGCGAAGAACGACGTGGAGAAGGGATTCCGGGAATGGATCGAACGCTGCCTGCGCCTGGATGTCTCCCGGCGGCCCATGACGATGCTGGAGGTGGTGGCGGGATTCGTTGCTGCGGAAAACAAGGCGGCCCCGGTCGTGGAACCAAGAAAAGCGGAGCCTCCACGGCGGGCAGCCGAACGCACGGACGGGCGGCCTGACGGCAGAGTGTGGGGGTTGTTGTTTCTCGCCGGAGGAGCCGCGCTGGTATTCGCGGTGCTGTGGCGGAGCTCGGATGCGCAACTTTCCAAGGAGCGCGAGGAAAGGCGGAATGATGCGGCGTTGCTCAAGTCTTCCGACGACTCGGCCGCGACCGCGCGGGCGGACGCGGAGAAGGGGCGCGCCGAAGCGGAAACGCGGCGTGCCGAAGCGGAACAGGCGCTTTCCTACGAAAGGGAGCTGGGCATCGCCCGCTTGGAGGCCTCCCGCCTCATCGGCGACCAGCTTTTCACCTGGGCCATGGAAAAGGGAAACCGCAGCCTGCCGCCGCTCGATGGCCGGGAACTGCGGTTGAGGCGGCTGGAGCGTTATTTCACCGATTTCCTCGCCCGGACCGTGGATGTCCGGACGCTGGCGGACGAGCGCGCGCGGGTGATCATCCAGCTTTCGGAAATCTCCCTCGCCGCAGGAGACGCGTCGACAGCCGGCGCGCGGCTGAGGGAAGCGCTGAAGGCATGGGATACGATGCCGATGGATGCGGCGATGAAACTCCGCATGGCCACCAACTCCCTTCTCCTCGCCCTGCTGCATGGTGCGAACGGGGACCCCGGTGCCGGGGCGTCGTTCGTCGCCGCGCGCGCCGCTCTCACCGCCGTGCCCCAGGCCGAGGTCGACGCGGACCGGCTGAACCAACTGCTGGCGGTCCTTGATTTCCACGAGGCGAAACTGCTCGCCGCGAAGGGCGATGACGCGAAGGCCCTCCAGCAGCTCCTCCACGCGACCGAGACCCTGAACCGCATCGCCGACCTGCGGCCGGATGCCGCGGTCCTGAGGTCCGAGCTGGCGAACTGCTATCTCTCGTCCGCCACGATTCTCGAGGGCATGGGGAAATCCGGCGACGCCCGCGAGGTGCGCATGCTCGCATCGGTGGAGCTGGTGAAGCTCTTGAAAAACTCGCCGGACGACTTCGCCCTGCGCCTCGACCTGGCGGGCTGCTACAGCGCGATGGCGGAGTCCGCCGTGCTTTCCGGCGACATCGTCGGAGCGGAATCGATTTCCAAGGAAGCGATGAAGCTGCTGGACCGGCTGGTCGTCGAACAACCGGGCAATGCGGAAGCCGTTTCGCGGAAGGCCTCGCAGCTCGGACTGAGGGCGGGCATCCAGCGAGACAAGGGATTCGCCGCCGAGGCGATGAAAGGCTACGAAGAGGGGATCCGGATGTTGGAGGCCCTGCGCGCGTCATCGCCGGACAACGGGATGGCCGCCTATCGCCTGGCCCAGCTCTGGTGGCAGCAGGGGCGCATGCTGGGAATGTCCAACAAGCGCGGCGAGGAAATCGTGCTCATCGGCCAAGCGAGGGAATTGTTGGAAAAACTGGAATCCACCCCGGCGGCCAACGGCCCGCGTCCCGAGCAGTTGCGGAGCACGGCGGCCTACCTGTCCGGTGATCTCGGGCACGCGCTCCAGCTCGCGGGTCGCAAGGAGGAGGCCCGCGCCACGTTTTCACAGGCGGTCACGCTCTGGGACAATCTCTTGAAATCCCGCCCCCAAAGCGAGGAATACAGCGAAGGCCTCGCCTGGTGCCGGCAACGGCTGGATGATTTGAAATAATTCCTGGCTGATGAATATAGGTCCTATGGGACCCATAGGACCCATGACCTCCGCTCCGCCGTAACAGCGGAGCTTCCTATCCACAGGATCAGATCTGGGCGGCAGGAGGCGGCGGGGTTTTCCCGCGCAGCTTCAGGTTCAGCAGTTCCACGGCGAGCGAGAATGCCATGGAGAAGTAGATGTAGCCCTTGGGGATATGGAAATGCAGGCCCTCCGCCATCAGCGCGGTGCCGATGAGGATCAGGAACGAAAGCGCCAGCATCTTCACCGACGGATGCCTCGAGACAAAGGCGCTGATCGCCCCCGAGGCAAGCATCATGACGCCGATGGAGATCACCACCGCGACCATCATCAGCGAAACCCGCGACGGGTCGTTCACCATGCCGACGGCGGTGATGACGGAGTCCAGCGAGAAAATGATGTCGATCATCGCGATCTGGACCAGCACCGCGCCGAAGCTGGCCTTCGTCCGGCCGGCCGCGTGGGACTCCTCGTCGCCCTCCAGCTTTTCGTGGATTTCCTTCGTCGACTTCCAGATCAGGAAAAAGCCGCCGCCGAGAAGGATGAGATCCTTCATCGAGATACCGAGCATGCCGCCATGAGCCTGCGCGGTGGGCATCATGTCCCACAGCGCCGGATGGACGGGTATGGAAAACAGCGCGTTTTTCAAGCTCATGATCCATGAGATGGAAAGCAGCAGGAGCATGCGCGCGCCCATGGCCAGCGACAGTCCGATGAGCCGTCCCTTCGCCCGTTGTTCCTCGGGCAGGCGGTCCACGAGGATGGAGATGAACACGATGTTGTCGATGCCGAGCACGATCTCCAACAACGACAGCGTCAGCAGGGCGCCCCATGCCTGGGGATCGTGCAGCCAGTTGAACTCAAGCAATGAGGCGAGGATCATGACGGTAGGGAAAAGGACAGGGCGCGTTGTTTCATCTGGTTCGCCATGAGGTTGAGGGCGTTCGCCCGCGTCGGCGCGAGGTGCTCCTTCAGGCCGGTGCGGTCGATGAAGCTCATGTCGGCGGTGAGGATGTCATCCGGCGTCTCGTCATCCAGCACATGGACGAAGAGCGCGATCATGCCCTTGGTGATGAGGGAATCCGAGTCCGCGACGTAGCGGACTTTCCCGTCCTCCAGTTTCGCATCCAGCCAGACCTGGGATTGGCAGCCCTTGATGAGGTGCTCGGCATTCTTCGAAGCGTCCTCCATCGGTGCCAGCTTCTTGCCGAGGCTGATGACGTATTCGTAGCGTTCCGTCCAATCCTGGAAAAAGCCCAGTTCCTCGAGGAGGAGTGCCTGTTTGTCTGCGATGCTCATGTGGGACAAGTGGAGCGTGGGAAGCGATCCGCCGCAAGCCTGGATCAGGTCGCGGGAGCGAGCCGCTGCAGAAGGAGGGCTGAAACAAAGGCGATGATGGGGATCAACATGCACGCGAAGGCCCATGGATTGAGGAAATCCGCCGAACCCTGGAAGAGCATCGCTGAAACGGGCAGCAGCGTGATGGCGTCCACGAGAGGAATTCCCGCCAGCAGCCGGGAGACCAGAACCGGGATCGGTTTCCGCCAGATCCGCAAAGACAGGCTCGTCCAGAGAAGGTAAGGAAGCACTCCGGCGACATTCGGGGCGAACTCCACGAACTGCTTCTTGTTTCCCCACACCACCAGCACCGCCACCCCCAGCAGCAGTCCGCGGGACATCACGCCGATCCATTTGGGTGGCTCCGCGAGGGATTCATACCTCGCGGTGAGTGACAGCCCGACGATGTAGCAGAACAACGCCGCCGCGGCGGGCCAGACATAATCCAGATAAGGAAACAGGGCGACGCTCCCCATGAGAGGGAGAAGCGCCCTGCAAAGTCCCATCGGGATGACCCCCCACGTGGTGCGTTTGTGAACCAGCGTGTAGATGATGATGGAGAAGGCAATCCCCATCGCGACCCAGCCGCTGGGGTGGCTGGCTGCGAAAGCCGAGGCGAGTCCGAGGGTTGCCAACAAGGCCGCGGTGGCGGCATAGAGAGTCGGAGAGAACAGCCGCCGGGGCAAGGCGCGTTCCGGACGGTGGGTTTCATCCCATTTCCGGTCCATCCAGTCGTTGAAAAAGTTTCCACTCAGATAGAGGAAAACGCCGGCCAGGGGCAGGAGCAGCAGGCCTTGCCGCGGCAGGGGAGTGAAATGGTCGGACTGGTAGCGCAGCATTCCCAGGATCACCCCCACCCACACATTGCTCACCACGCTCGGGACATTCGCCACCCGGGCGGTGGACAGCAGGGCGTGGAGTTTTCCTTCTCGGTTCATCGGCGGACTCAGAATGAGCGGATTTCCATCCGGGGCGAAATGTTTTGTTTTCAGAATGCCGATTTCAGCGGGAGAATGGCGCGGATGGTGGTGTTTGAAAAACTACAGCTATGGGTGGACCCGGTGAAACGCCCGGGTCCCGAGGCGATGGCGGTGGACGAGTGGCTGCTGGAGACCGCCCGGTCGCCCGTGCTGCGGGTTTACGAATGGTCGGGGGATTGGGCGAGCGTCGGATACTTCGGCAGGATCGCGGAGGCGCGGGTGGCGTTTCCCGGTGTCGACATCGTCCGGCGCTGGACCGGCGGCGGGATGGTGGACCATCGGGCGGACTGGACCTACACGCTCGTCGCACCGCAGGGCGAACCGCTGGCGGGATGGCGCGGGGCGGAAAGCTACCGGCGCATCCACGCGGTGCTGGCGGAGGTTTTGACCGCCGAGGGGATTCCCGCCCGGCTGGGTTCGGGGGAGGGGGAAACCGGAGCCGCGCTCTGTTTCGAGAATCCGGTGAATCACGACCTGCTGGGAGCGGACGGCCGCAAGCTCGCTGGCGCCGGTCAGAGGAGATCCCGGACCGGATTGCTGCATCAGGGGTCGGTTGCCGTCGGTGCGGGGACAGACGGCATGCGGCGGCGTGCTGAAAGTCTGGCGGCCAGGCTTGGTTCCCGTTGGGATGAATTTTCCAATTTTCCGGATCGGGAGTATCTCAATGCGAGATGCGCCATGCGTTATTCCAGACAGGAGTGGCGGGAGCGCCGTTGAAAGGGTGATGTGATCCCGCAGATTTTAATGGGTTGCCTGTAAGATTTGCGCGGTATTTGTTAGGATAGGATAATTTTGATTTTCATAAATCGCTATTGTTGAGCTGTTTGTTATATTTTTAACAGGTTGGCACAGATGGTGCCATGTATACCAACGTTCTCCGGGGGGAGAAAACAGGAGCTTCGGCTCCACCAAATCGCCAGTCTGTTAAGTTTACTTAGCGGACTGGCTTTTTCCTTTTCGGGCACTTGGAAGAATCAACGGATCACGGCGATTCTACTGGTATGGAGCGAAGGCTCTGGTGAGAATTCCGCCGGACAATCTGATCGGCAACGCGTGTACGCCCACCCCACCAACGGTCACCTCCGGGACCGACCCCTAGAGCGATTCGAAATCACCCGGCTGCAGTTTCCTGCCGCCCGGATTTCCTGTCTTGCCTTCATCGGATTCCGCGCGCGCCCGCAGGCCGGGAAGGAATGCTCCCGCCATGGCTCCAGCCCCGGCTCCAGCCTCGGCTTCAGCCTCGGCTTCAGCCGCAGGTGTTTTTCCGGGCGGAGGATACGACCTGTCAACAACCCGCGCCGAGCATGACCAAGAGACCTCTGCGCCTGCTGCTGGCTGAAGAAAACGATGCGTCCTCCGCACGGATCCTGGAGGCGCTCGCACGCCAGGGGCATGAGCCGGAGTGTGTGCGCGTCTCGAAGGCCGGGGATTTCCTGGTGGCGCTGGACGAGGGGGATTTCGAAATCATCCTGTGCGGTTATGTCATGTCCGAGTTCGATGTTTTCGTGGCTCTCGAAATTCTCAAGGCCACGGGGAAGGACATCCCGCTGATCGCGATTTCCGGAAACTTCGGTGAGGAAATAGCGGTGGAGGCCATCCGCCGGGGAGCGGCCGACTATCTGTTGAAGGACAACCTCACGCGCCTCGGTGCCGCGGTGGAGCGCGAGATCGGCCTGGCGGCGGAGCGGAGGAAAACCGCTGAGAAGCTCCATGCGAGCGAGACCCTCCTGCGCATCGCCAGCAATGCCGCGCACATCGGCGGGTGGACCATTGATTTTCCGGAGAACCGCATCACCTGGTCGGACGAGGTCTGTGCGATCCACGAGGTGCCTCCCGGGACCTCGCCCGGGATCGAGCAGGCGCTGGATTTCTACGCATCCGAATGGCGTGGGAAGGTGGCGACCGCTTTTGAAAAATGCTTGTTCGAGGGAGCGCCGTTCGA
The DNA here is from genome assembly GCF_016595465.1 of Luteolibacter yonseiensis. Taxonomy (NCBI): domain Bacteria; kingdom Pseudomonadati; phylum Verrucomicrobiota; class Verrucomicrobiia; order Verrucomicrobiales; family Verrucomicrobiaceae; genus Luteolibacter; species Luteolibacter yonseiensis. The sequence continues at coordinate 220,020 of NZ_JAENIK010000001.1, forward strand.
TGACGAGATGGAGATCGTCACCGCCCTCGGGCGGCGCATCTGGGTGCGGACCATCGGCGAGGGGATCCGGGATTCCGCGGGCGTCGTCACGCGGATCCAGGGCGCGCTGCAGGACATCACCGAAAAGAGGCGGGCCAAGGAGGAGGCCGAGCGGATGGCCCTGCGCCTGAGCACCACCCTGGAGAGTCTGACAGACGCGTTTTTCACCGTGGATCACGACTGGCGGTTCACCTACATGAACGCACAGGCCGAGCGGATGTTGGGGAGGACCCGCCAGGATCTGTTGGGGAAGGTGCTGTGGGATGAAATTCCCTGTCCGGCGGAAGATGGTTTCGGCGCGGCATGCCGCCGCGCGATGGCGGAGCAGGTCCCGGTCGAGCTGGTGGATTTCTATGTTTCCCGCGGCCGGTGGTTCGAGCTCCACGCCCATCCTTCGGTCGAAGGCCTCGCGGTGAGTTTCCACGATGTGACGGAGCGGTTGCAGTCGGAGGAGCAGCTCAGGATTCTTGAGAACTGCGTCTCCTGCATCAACGACATCGTCATCATCACGGAGGTCAGGCAGCCGGAGGAGGGCGGGCCGCGCGTGCTGTTCGTGAACGACGCCTTCGTCCGGCACATGGGCTACAGCCGTGCGGAGGTTCTGGGGATATCGCCCCGTTTCCTGCTCGGGCCGCGGACCCAGGAGGACAGGATCCAGCTCATCCGCGAAGCGGTGGAAAACGGCGAATCCATCCGCACCGAGCTCATCAACTACAAGAAAAACGGCGAGGAGATCTGTCTGGAGATCGAGATGGTGCCGGTGCTGGACGCCGATGGAAAGCTGACCCATCTCGTGGCGGTCGAGCGGGATGTGACTCAGCGGAAGGCGGAGGAGGAGGCGAACCGCGCCGATGAGCTGCGCTACCTCGTCCAGCGCAACGCGCTCATCGCTCTGACGAAAAGCAATGCGAACGACAGTTCGGCGATCCTCACCGCCTTCCGCCAGATCACCGAGACCTCGGCCAAGACGCTGAACGTCGCGCGGGTGAGCATCTGGCGGTTCACCGAGGACCGGGGAGCCCTCGAGTGCATGGATCTTTTCCAACTGGATTCCAACGAACACTCGTCCGGGATGGTTCTGGCGGCGGCGGACTACCCGGTTTATTTCAACGGGATCGCCTGCATGGAGCCGATCACCGCCGTGGACGCGCACACGGACCCCTACACCCGGGATTTTTCAAAGAACTATCTGTCACCGCTGGGCATCGGCGCGATGATGGACGTGCCCATCCACTACAAGAACTCGGTCAACCACGTGCTCTGCCTGGAGCATGTCGGTTCGTTCCGGCATTGGACGGATGACGAGAAGACCTTTTCCGTGGCGATCGGAAACCTCATCTCGCTCGCGCTCGAAAGCACGGAACGCGCCCGCGTGCAGCATGATTTCCTGATGAGCCACCACCGCTTCCAGTCGGTGGCGGCGGCGACCGACGACACGATCTGGGACTGGAACATCGAGTCGGACACCTTCTGGTGGAACGACGGCCTTTCCAGATTGTTCGGCTGGGAGGAGTCCAACAGCAACCAGTCCACCCAGGTGTGGATCCGGCAGATCCATCCGGAAGACAGGGACCGTGTCGTGGAGGGGCTGGATGCGGTCATCGCGAACGGGGAGAACCATTGGAAGGACGAGTACCGCTTCATCAGCCGGGAGGGGAAGACGTCCTATGTCCTGGACTACGGCCAGGTCATCCGCGACGCGTCGGGCAAGGCCGTCCGGATGGTGGGGGGGATGACGGACCTCACCGCCAGCAAGGCCGCGCAATGGGAGCTCGACCGCTCCCACCGGGCATTGAGGATGCTGAGCTCGTGCAATGAGATGCTGATCCGCGCCACGTCGGAAAAGGCGTTGCTTCAGGACGCCTGCCGCATCGCCGTGGAGATCGGCCGCTACCGCATGGCATGGGTGGGCTATGCGATGGATGATGAGAAAAAAACGATTTTCCCGCTCGCGCATGTCGGTGACGAGTCGGACTACCTGTCGGAAGTGACGCTGACCTGGGCCGGCGGGCACTCGCCGGACAGTGGTCCGGTGGGTCAGGCGATCCGCAGCGGAGAGCTTGTGGTGGTGGATGACATTCTGGAGAACCCGTCGTTCGACCATTGGCTGGAACCTGCGAAAAAACGCGGTTACCGCAGCGTGATCTGTCTTCCGCTGCGTGACGGGACCAGGGTCTTCGGCGCGCTCTGCCTCTACGGCACCGAACGGCATCCGGAGGTGGCGGACGAGCTCAAGCTGCTGCTGGACATGGCGAACGACCTCGCCTTCGGCATCGGCAACATCCGCAACCGCGAGGAACGCCAGCGCACGCAGGAGGTCGTGGTCAAGGTGGCCCAGGCGGTCTCGAGCGGGACGGGCGCGGAGTTTTTCAAACTGCTCACGCACAACATGGTCGAGGCGCTGGGTGCGAAATGCGGGCTGATCGGACGACATAACGCGAACGAGAACTCGATCGAAACCCTGTCTTATGTGTTTGAAGGCCGGCTGGAGGACAACTTCCGCTACGACCTCGACGGGACGCCCTGCGAGAATGTCGCGGAGGGTGAGATCTGCGTGATCGAAAAAGACGTGCAGGGATTGTTTCCAATGGACCACGTCCTGGTGGAGCTTGGCATCGAATCCTATGCCGGGATTCCCTTGTTCCACCAGTCCGGGCAGGTGGCCGGCATCATGATGGTGATGTTTTCCAATCCGCTGGAGGATACCGCGCTGGTGCAGTCGACCCTGCAGATCTTCGCCGCGCGGGCCGCTTCGGAACTGGACCGCCAGCAGGCGGATGCCCGGATCCGCGAGCAGGCCTCGCTGCTGGACAAGGCGCAGGACGCCATCCTCGTGCGGAACCTCGATCACAAGATCACCTTCTGGAACAAGAGCGCGGAGCGATTGTATGGCTGGACCGCGGAAGAGGCGGTCGGACGGCCGGTGCAGGAACTGCATTTCAAGGACCAGGCGGCGTTCCTCAAGGCCCACGAACAAACCCTGAGACTGGGCGAGTGGGTGGGGGAGATCACCCAGGTGGACAAGTCCGGCCGCGATCTCACCATCGAGGGCCGCTGGACGCTGGTTCGCGACGCCAACGGCGAGCCGGAAAGCGTCTTCGTCATCAACACCGACATTTCGGAACACCGCAAGCTGGAGCAGCAGTTCCTCCGCGCCCAGCGGCTGGAAAGCATCGGGACGCTCGCCGGCGGGATCGCCCACGACCTGAACAACATCCTCGCACCCATCTCGATGGCCGCCGAACTGTTGAAGATGTCCGTCTCCGACCCGCGCTCCGCGGAGCTGCTCAGGACCATCGCCAGCAGCGCCAAGCGCGGCGCGGACATGGTGGGCCAGGTCCTGTCGTTCTCCCGTGGCATGGACAGCCAGCGGGTGGAGGTCCATCCGCGCAAGCTCATCCTCGAGGTCGAGGCGATCCTCCGGGACACCTTCCTCAAGCGCATCCGGCTCGAGGCCGTCGCCCCCCGCGAGCTCTGGACCATCCATGGAGACCAGACGCAGCTCCACCAGGTCATCCTCAACCTCTGTCTCAACGCGCGCGACGCCATCGCCGGGAGCGGGAGGATTTCCATCCGGGCGGACAATGTCATCATCGATGAAAGCTTCGCCGCCATGAATCTGGAGGCGAAGGAGGGGGCGCATGTCTGCATCCAGGTGGAGGATTCGGGAGCCGGCATTCCTCCGGAAATCCTGGAAAAGATCTTCGATCCGTTCTTCACCACCAAATCCGTCGGCAAGGGAACCGGACTCGGACTCTCCACCTCGCTGGCGATCGTCAGGAGCCACGGCGGGTTCATCCGGACGGTGAGCCAGCCGGGCGAGGGGACCACCATGAAGGTCTATCTGCCGGCGCGGCAGGACCTGGACGACTCCGTGCTTGCGGTGAACCATTCCGAACAACCGCGCGGCCATGGAGAGATGGTCCTCATCGTGGACGACGAGATGTCCATCCGCCAGATCACCCAGCAGACCCTTGAAACCTTCGGCTACCGCACGTTGCTCGCCGAGAATGGAGATGAGGCGATTTCCGAATACGCCCTCCACCAGTCCGAGATCAGCGTGGTTCTCACGGACATGATGATGCCGGTCATGGATGGTTCCGCCACCATCGAGCTGCTCATGAGGATCAACCCCTCGGTCCGGATCATCGCCACCAGCGGCATCACCGCGAACCGCGAGCTCGCGGCCACCGCGGGTGCGGGCGTGAGGGATTTCCTGCAGAAGCCCTATTCCGCCGAGACCTTGCTGAAGTGCCTGAAGCGCGTGTTGTCGGAGGTGGATTGATTTTCCGGAACAAGTTCAATCTTGCTTACTCCGCCGGTTCCTCTGAAATTCGTCCGCAGCTTCCCTTCCTGATGTCCCTTACCTCCGCCAGTTCCCCGAACCTGTTGATCGTCGATGACGACGAAACCATTCAGCGGCTGCTGGTGATCGCCGCGCAGGATCTCGGCTGGCGTCCCGTCGCCGCTGCCTCCGGGCATGAGGCGCTGGACATCCTGAACCCGGCGATCGAGGCCGTCATTCTCGACCACGGCCTGCCCGGCATCAACGGGCTCCAGACTCTGGCCCGCATCCGCGAGGTGGACTCCACGTTGCCTGTCATCATGCTGACGGGCTTCAACGATGCCGAGACCGCCGTGCAGGCGCTCCGCACCGGAGCCGATGACTACCTGACCAAGCCGTTCGAGCTGAAACGCCTCTTCGACCTCCTGCGCCAGGCGAAGAGCAACCGCAAGGAAACACCTCAGGTTGCCGCGAGCATCGGCACGAAAAAATCCGTCAAGGGCACGTTGCACAGCGACAACCCGCAGCTCAGGCAGCTTTTGAACCATCTCGCGAAAGCGGCCAGGCTGGACAGCACCATCCTGCTGACCGGCGAGAGCGGCACCGGAAAAACCTTCTTCGCCCGCGAGATCCACCGGCTCAGCACCCGTGCTAACGAGGAATTCATCACGGTCAGCTGCCCGGCATTGCCGCGGGAGCTTCTCGAGTCCGAACTCTTCGGCCACGAAAAAGGCTCGTTCACCGGTGCCACCGCGTCGCGTGCGGGCCGCTTCGAGCAGGCGTCCAAGGGGACGATTTTCCTGGATGAGATCGGAGACCTGCCGCCGGAACTCCAACCGAAGCTTCTCAATGTCCTCCAGGACCGCGAGTTCTTCCGGGTGGGAGGAAGCAAGATGTTGCAGACGAACGCGCGCGTCATCGCCGCGACGAACGTGAACCTGCGCAACCGCGTCGAGCAGGGGGAATTCAGGGAAGACCTTTACTACCGCCTGAACATCATCGAGCTGAGGATTCCTTCCCTGCGCGAGCGGCGGGAGGATATCGCCGGTCTCACGCGGGACATCCTCGGGCAGATCGCCCGCCGCCGCGGCACGGAAGGCTGGCAGCTCTCGCCAAGCGCCATCGAGGCGCTGCGGAATTTCGATTGGCCGGGCAATGTCCGGCAGTTGGAGAACGTCCTGGAGCGGGCCACCGCCTTCGCGGAAAAACCGCTGCTCCATGCGGAGGACTTCATCAACCTGTTGGAGGGGCGCCGGGATCCGGCGGGTTCTCCCGCCGCACTCGGCCGCGGACTGACGCTCCAGGAAGTCGAGCGGGACGCCTTCATCCAGACCTATCTGCGGACAGGGAAGAACAAGGCGAAAACCGCCCGCGAACTCGGGATCTCCGAGCGCTCGGTTTACAACCTGCTCGGCCGCCATGGGCTGAAGTGATTAGCCCTTCTTCCTGGTGATCGCCACGGCGCATGCCTTGTAGTTCGGCTGGCGCGAGTGGGGGTCGAACGCGGAGTGCGTGAGCTGGTTCACCTGTCTGTAGTGCATCGGCATGAACACCTGGCCGCGCTGGACCGTCGGTGCGACATAGACGGCCGCCTCGATGTCGCCGCGCCGCGAGCGGATGTTCACAACATCTCCATCCTTCACCCCGAGCTTGCGGGCGTCCGCGGGATGGATCTCCAGGTAGATATGCTCGGGGTAGAGCTTTCTCAGGATGTCGGATTTTCCGGTCCGCGTCTGGGTGTGCCACTGGCTGCTGGTGCCCCGTCCGGTGAGCAGCGTGTAAGGGAACTCGAAGTCCGGCGGCTCGGGCAGGTCGGCGGGTGGCGAGAAAAGGAGCCTGGCCTTCTTGTCAGGAGTGTGGAAAACGCCATCCTCGAACAAACGGCGCGATTGCAGGTTCGCGACCTGGGAAACCTCCGATCCTTTCGGAAAGGGCCACTGCACGCCGCCGAGCCTGTCGATCATGGCATAATCCTCGATGCCGGTGATGTCGCAGGGACGATCCTTGGTGAGATCGCGCAGGAGCTTGAAGGCGGCTTCCGGATGGGTCCACTCCGAGAACAGATCGCCACAACCCCACGAATGGGCGATGAGGCGGAAGATCCGGAAATCCGAGAGGGCCAGGCCCGGAGCCCTTCTCACCGCCTTCAGCGTGCCGATCCTTCGTTCCGAGTTGATGAAGCATCCATCCTTCTCGCCCCAGCCCGCGGCCGGCAGCACCAGGTCCGCGACCTGCGCGCTCTCGGTGGTGCGGTACATGTCCTGCACCACCAGGAATTCCAGCTTCTCGCGCAGGGCGGCGAGGCGTCCGGAGTTGATCCACGAGTGGAAGGGATTCGTGGCGACGATCCACAGGCCCTTGATTTTTCCCGATTCCGCGGCGGCCAGGATTTCATCATACGCCATCGAGTATTCGGACGGGATGTTTTCGACGGGAATGCCCAGTCCTTGCGCAACCTTTTCGCGGTGTGCGGCGTTTGAGAAATCATGTCCGCCGACCAGCGAGGTCGTGTTGGAGAACAGGCGGGAGCCCATCGCGTTGCATTGGCCGGTGATCGAGTTCGGGCCGGTGCCGGGCTTGCCGATGTTTCCCGTGATGAGGCACAGGTTGATAATCGCCTGCGCGGTCCTGACTCCTTCGTGGGATTGGTTCACTCCCATGGTCCACCACCAGGATACCCGCTTGTCGGGATCCGACACGGTGCGGGCGAGGGCTTCGATCGTCTCCACCGTCTGGCCGGTGCGCCCGGCCATGGCGGCGGGGGAGTAGTCCTTGAGGAATCCGGCGAACTCCGCGAAGCCCTCGGTATTCGCCAGTGATTTCTCATCCACCCGCCCGTCGCGGATGATGCAGTGGGCGAGCGCGTAAAGCAGTGCCAGATCGCCCTTCGGCTTGAGCGCGATGTGCCGGGTCGCCGCCTGGGCGGTTTCCGTCGCCCGGGGGTCGATGACGATGATGTCCGGGTTCCGCTGGTTCCGCATCACCCGCTGCCACAGGATGGGATGGGCGATGCACAGATTCGCCCCGACGAGCACGATGACGTCTGACTCCTCGAAATCCGCATAAGTGGCGGGTGGCGCGTCGAAGCCGAAGGATTGTTTGTAGGCCGTCACCGCCGTGGCCATGCACTGGCGGGTGTTCGCATCGCAATGCAGGAAGCCCATCCCGAACTTGAACAGGCAGCCGAGCAGGGACATTTCCTCGAAAGGGATCTGCCCGGTGGAAAGGAACGCCACCGAATCGCGTCCGTGCTTTTCCCGGATGCCCTTCAGCCGTGTGGTGAAGGTGTCCAGCGCCGTCGCCCAATCCGTCTCGACGAGATTTCCCGCGGCGTCGCGCAGGAGCGGAGCGGTCGCGCGGTCCGGGGAATCCAGCGGGTCGAGCGCCTGCCAGCCTTTCGGGCAGGCCATGCCGAGGTTCACCGGGTATCCCGCCTGCGGACTCAGGTTGATGGCTTCGCCGTTTTCGTCCAAGTGGATCTTCAACTGGCAGCCGGTCGCGCAGTAGCCGCAGATGGAGGTGGCCGCGGAGCTCGGCATCAGGCGCGAGGGGATTTTCCCCAGGCCGAAGTGGCCGGGTTCCTGCACCAGGTCGCGGGTGAGGGGACCGGTGTGTTGCTTGAGAAATCGCGTGAGCATCAGGAAAACAATGGGAGCCGGACGCAGGATAGCATGCGGCGTGCGAACTCCCACGATCAATCCGGCCCCGGTCCCGGAGATTTCTCATGAATGGCATGAAATCCGTTCACTGCGGAATCCGCCCGCTGCGGCGGACCGGCATCGTCGCATCCGGATGAATCAATCTTTGACGTGTGGTGTGGGTTCGGCAGGATTCGGTTGTCGATGACTCCCACCTCCCGTCTGCTGTTGCTTTCCTCGTTGTGGCTTTTGCTGGCGGCGGTGGCCTCCGCGCTGCCCGTTCTGACGGGGCCGTGGCTGTGGCTCGGGGTGGCCGGGGCGGCGGTGGTGCTGGTGGACGGAGGCCTGGCCTGGTTGCGGAAACCCTTGGAAATCCGGCGGCGGCTGCCGGGACGCTTCGCGCTTGGCGAGGCCGGCGAGGTCAGGATCACCCTGAGAAACGACAGCCGCTCCGCCGCGAAGCTGGAGATCCATGACGGCATCCCGCAGAAGTCGGCGGCTCCATCGCTGCCTTGGACGGGCGTGGTGCCGGCCAATCGCGAGATCCGGGTGTTTTATCCCGTCACCCTGACGGAACGCGGGATGGTGGTTTTCACCAGGCTTCATGCCCGCCGTTTCTCCCCGCTCGGCTTCTGGACGCGGCGGTCCCTGCACCTGGCGGACGAGCCGGTGAAGGTGTATCCCAACTACGAGCCGGTGATCCGCTTCGCCCTGCTGGCGATGAAGCATCGGGAAAATCCCATGGGAATCGTGCGACGCCCCAGGGCGGGTTCCAGCCGGGACTTCCATCAGCTGCGGGATTACCGGGACGGCGATCCGCTGGGGCAGATCGATTGGAAGGCATCCTCGCGGCGGCAGATGCTGATCAGCCGGGACTATCAGGAGCAGAGGAACCAGTCGGTGGTGTTCCTGCTGGATACCGGACGGCGGATGCGTGCCATGGACGGCGATCTGCCGCAGTTCGACCACGTGTTGAACGCCATCCTGCTCGTCGCGCATGTGGCGTTGAAACAGGGCGACCATGTGGCGGTGAAATCCTTCGGCGGCTCGGACCGCTGGCTGGCACCGGTCAAGGGAGCCCATGCCATGCCGGTCCTCCTCAACCATTTGTATGATTATCAAACCACGGCCGCTCCGAGCGACTTCGCCGGAGCGGTGGAGAAACTGATGGCGCGGCAACGCCGCCGGTCGCTGGTGATCCTGCTGACCAACCTGCGGGGTGAGGACGGCAAGGAGCTGGTGCCCGCCTTGCAGGTTCTGAAATCCAAGCACCTCGTGATGCTGGCGAGCATGCGGGAGCGGGTGGTGGAGGACATCGCAGCCACACCGGTGGAATCGTTCTCCTCTGCGCTTCAGTTCCTTGCGACGGATCGCTACATGCAGGAACGGCGGGAAATCCTCGCCACCCTGGGCTCGCTCGGCGTGCTCACGCTGGACTCCACCGCGCAGGAACTCGCCGTGGCGCTGGCGAACTCCTATTTCGACATCAAGGCGGCGGGCAGGATCTGATCTGAAAAGATCACGCGATCACGGAATGGCAATATCGCCGCCATCTGCCAGGATCTCCTTCGTAAGGGATAGCAACAACAGCCCCCCCCATAGGGCACGCGGGCGTCGGAGTTAAGGGACCGACGCCCGCGTTCATTTTCAGGCCTGTCATCCCGTTTGCGACCGGCGTTGTTGGTCCCTGAACACCTGCCGGAAACGGGGTGTATACGTAAAATGAGGCCTACGCGATCGCGGTATGGCGGAATGTCGAAATCGTGCCACGATATTTCTCGTAAGGGATAGCACAACAACAGCCCCCCAAAGGGCCACCGCGGGCGTCGGAGTTAAGGGACCGACGCCCGTGGTCATTTTCAGCCCCTGACGGCAGGTTTTTCAAGATCTTCACGGTCAGTGGATTGCCTTCGTAGAAGCCGTGACCCGGGTGGCGGTGTTCCGCCGACAGCTTTCGATTTTATAAGTCCTATAGGACCTATCCTTGTCGATATTTCTTCCACCCCTGGATGGTTTCCAGGAACGGCTTCGCGTAGCGCTGGACCTTTGCCTCGCCGATGCCCGGGATGAGCAGGGCCTCCGCCTTGTTGGTGGGTTGGTAGCGGACGAGGGCTTCGAGGGTCTTGTTTCCGAAGACGACGTAGGTGGGGACGTCATCGCGTTTGGCGAGTTTTTCACGGATGTCGCGCAGCATGGAGTAGAGCTGGGCGTCGTAGCCGTGGTCGCGGAGGGCGGGTTCGTTTTTCCCGGCGTTGCTTTCCGGCCAGACGAGCTGGAACTTCGAGGTGCCGCGCATCACCCGGTCGCCGAGCGGGGTGAGGGTGAGCAGGGGGAATTCGCCGGGCACGGTCTGCACGAGTCCGGCGTCCGAGAGGGAGCGCATGAGGGCGTTCAGGTAGCCCGCGCCCTTGTCTTTCAGGATGCCGTAGGTGGAAAGCTGGTCGAGTCTGGCACCGAGGATTTCCTGCGATCGGCTGCCCGCGAGCATCTGGACGATGCGGCCGCGGCCGAATTTGCCTTCCCACCCGGTCGCCGTGCGGCGGGACATCCGTGCGACACCGCTGAGGGCCTTCTTCACGATGATCTCCTCCTCGGCGTCCGGCGGCCGCATGATGCCGGAGCCTTCGTCGCGGCAGACATCGCAGGTGCCGCAGGTGGCGGCGTGCGCCTCGCCGAAGTACATGAGGATCCACTGCTGGCGGCAGATGCGCGAGTAGCACATCTCGACCATGGCCTTGAGTTTCTCGCGGTCGCGGCGGTCCTTTTCCTCGATGGCGGTTTCGTCCAGCCTGAGGTCGCGGGAAAGCACGTCCGGCTTGAGCAGGCGGGTGCCCTTCATGCGCTTGCGCGGGATGTCGAAGCGCTCGATGTAGCCGCTGCGGGCGAGGATCGCCAGCGCGCTGCCGACGGACATGGAGTTTTTCACATCGGAGTTCTCCGCGATCTCCTCAAGCGTGCGGTGGACTTCGAAGTCCTTGTCCGCCTCGTTCTGCAGGTACTGGTAGATGGTGCGGATGGTGGTGGCGTTCGGGTTCGCGCCATCGATGAAAAACTCCTGCGTCCGGGTGTCGGCGTAGTTGAAGAGCATTTCGCAGACGGAGCTCTCCCCGTCCCGGCCGGCGCGCCCGGCTTCCTGATAGTAGGCTTCCACGCTGCCGGGGACCTCGTAGTGGACGACGAACCGCACGTCCGAGCGGTCGATGCCCATGCCGAAGGCGTTGGTGGCCACGGCGACGTCCGCCTTGCGGGTGATGAAGATTTCCTGCGCGCGCTCGCGTTCCTGGTCGCTCATGCCGCCGTGGTAGGCCACGCATTTCACGCCCCAGCTCGCGAGGGTTTCTGAAACGGCGTCCACCTTCTTGCGGGTGGCGCAATAGACGATGCCGGTCTTGTGCGCGGCGATGACCGATCTCATGCGGTCGTCCTTCTGAGCGGCCTTGTCCGTGGGGGTGATGTTCAGCGAGAGGTTCGGCCGGGAAAATCCGCTGACGTGTTCGAACGGGGAACGCAGCGCGAGCACGCTGGAAATGTCGTTCCGGACGATGGGGGTGGCGGTGGCCGTCAGCGCGACACACTGCGGCCTGCCGATTTTTTCCAACGCCCTCCCGAGTCTCAGGTAGTCCGGCCGGAAGTCGTGTCCCCACTGGCTGAGGCAGTGCGCCTCGTCCACGGCGAAAAGGGAGATCTCGATACCGCTGAGGGCGTTGAGGAAGCTTTCCGCCCGGAAGCGTTCCGGGGCCACATAGACGAGCTTCCATTTTCCCGAGCGCATGCCGTCGAGGCGTTCCTTCTGCTCCGGCCAGGAAAGGGTGGAGTTGATCAGAGTCGCCGGGATGTCACGGGCGACGAGTGCGTCCACCTGGTCCTTCATCAGCGCGATGAGCGGGGAGATCACCAGCGTCACGCCGCGGAAACAAAGCGCCGGGATTTGGAAACAAAGCGATTTTCCGCCGCCGGTGGGCATGACGACGAGGCCGTCCTGGCCGCTGGTGATGTCACTGATCACCTCCTCCTGGCCGTCCAGGAATCCGCTGAAGCCGAAATACCGCCGCAGCGCCTCATGGGGCGTCATGACGAGCGTTTTGGAATCGGAGCGGGCAGGGGACATTTCTTCGGGGGGAATGAACGGCATCCGGTGCGCGGTGGTCAACCCCTGCGGCGGGCGAAGTGAAGATTTAGATTTCCGAAATAAATGATCGATGCTATTCATTCCGGCGTGAAATCCCTGCGCTGGCTCCTACCCTTCGGCCTGTTGGCATTCGTTTGCCTCCAGTGCCGTCCCATCGGGCCGCCGCCGGGCAGGCAGGACCGCTACCGGCCGAGCCCGTCGGGCAGCCAGCCGTCCGGCGGCAAATCGGTTTCAGCGATGCTGAGATCGGTGAACCTCAAGACGGATATGGTGAGGAAAGGCACCCATGGCCGGAAGGTCGTGCGCCCCATGACACCCCGCTACATCACCATCCACAGCACCCAGAATTACACGGCGGGGGCGGAAAGGCACTCGGAGGCATTGAAAAACGGGGCGCTGCGCTCGCCGAAGACCCGTTACGGGAACCGCATCGGCTACCTGATCTGGCATTTCACCGTGGACCAGCGCGTGGCCATCCAGCACATGCCGACCAACGAACAGGGCGAGCACGCGGACTTCGGTGGCCCCGGCAACCGGCTTTCCATCGGCATCGAGATGTGTGAGAACCGTGGCAACAGCCGTCTGGCCACCACCGAGCGCACCGCCCGGCTGACCGCCGTGCTGATGAAAAAGAACGGAATTCCCTTGCGCAACGTGGTTCCCCATTATCACTGGCCCCGCCGGGGAAAACACCCGCCGAACAAGAACTGCCCGCATTTCCTCATGGACAACGGCCGCCCCGGCAAGAAGTGGCGCGCCTTCCTCGGACGGGTGAATTATTACTACCAGCAGCTCCAGTGACATGACTTTCCTTCGGGACAACCACGGCAGTCCGGGAAACCGCGACGTGATGCTCGAGCCGGACGTCTTCTATGTCTGCCAGCGCTGCACCGCCTGTTGCAAATGGCCGGGCGACGTCCGTCTGGAGGAGAATGAGATCGCGCCCATCGCGGAATTCCTCGGTCTGGCGGAACAGGACTTCCTCGACACCTTCACCCGCCTGCGCACGAACCGCCAGGGGCTGTCGCTCATCGAGAAGGAGAACCACGAGTGCGTCATGCTGGAGGGGAATGCCTGCCGCATCCACCCGGTGAAGCCGGAGCAGTGCGCGGGATTTCCCAACAAGTGGAACTTTCCCGGCTGGCGGCAGGTCTGCGAGGCCGTTCCGGTGCAGGTTGCGGAGATCCTCACGTGACGACCTTGTGAAGCCGGGGGGGCGTCGCTCGTGGATTCCGCTGCTGATCTTGAGTGGATGCCGGATGACCTGAATCCGCATCATTGGAGACAAAATCGAACGCGCGGGGTTTTTTTGATTTGGAAAAAAGCCTTGAGCGGCAATGAACCGCTGCCTTGGCCCCATCATCGATCGACCTTGATTTTGAAAAAAAGCCCCTACAAGCATGCGATTGCGTTTCTGGCGGTATGTGCTTTGGCAGGCGTGACCTATCACCTGGTACGGCCGGATGAGGGAAAGAGGAATGCTTTGCTTCCGCCAAGCCGGGTTGGGATGAAATCATCGGGCGATCGGGTTGATAACGAGCGCGAAGTCCGCGAGGAAAGATTGAAAACGATCAAGACGCTCAGATTGAAACTGTCTGGAGAAGATCCGGATGAGTTGCTGGCTTCACTGATCGCCCTTCGCGAAACGGGCGGACTCCGAAGGGAGGATATTGAAAAAAAATTAATTTACTCACTGGATGAATTCAGCCCGGCCCAACTTGGCGTGATGGTCGATGCGATCGGGGATGAACCTGAATGCAGCCGCTTGATAAGCGAAGTTGGCCAAGTCGTGTCGGAGTATGAGAACATTGATGACTTGTGTGAGTTCCTAAAGCTTTCCGTGTCGAATCAGAAGCATGCTTATGACGGTGTGATGGAAAAGGTCGGAAAAAGGTCCGCTCTGTTCACGCCGGAAGCCATCGGCCGTTCGCTAGAGCGGATGACGGGATTCGACCTGACCCAACTGGGGATCGGGTTGGAGCAGCGCATGAGACTGACTGATGAAAAGGCGCGGACCGAATCGTTGCGCCTGTATTTCGCCGTGGTTGACAAACCGGCGATAACCGGCCCCCTGACCAGGTCGTGGGTGGAGACCGAACTGGAATCACGGCCGGGATCCGCATCGCAAGTCGTGGACTGGGTTTTGTCACAGAATCCGGAACTGGTTCGATACGCCGATAGGATCACATCAGCCGAGTTGGCAAAAAGAGATACCCGGCAAGCTCTCAGGTTTGTGAACGGTCTGATAGAGTCCGGCCAGAACGACCGGGCTTCACGGGCGGCATTGGCATTTGCCGAGCAATATCGGATCAAGGATCCTGTTGCCGCTTACGAGTGGTCCATGGGGCTGCCTGACACATTTCCGGATAAAAGACAGGCCATAGTCAGTTCTTTTCTGACATTCGCCCGGAGGGATGGTGAGGGTGCCATGAAAATTGCTGGAAATATCGCTGATCCGAAGCTGAAGGAACTGCTTGTGAGGATGCGCCTCGAAGAGATGGAGCGTAAGAAGAAATGATTTGATGGATGACCGGTGAGGATGGGTTGCCTGCCCGTCAAGCTTGAGGAAATTATAGGAGTGATCCTGTTGTGACGCGGTTCTGGGAAATCCGGACATCCGTCGTGTGTCAGGAATTTCCATATATGTGTGTGGAAGTGTTTTAACACGGGTTCCGGAACATTTGCCCATACCAAATGATTTTGAGGAAAGACGTCGGGTCGTCCCGATTCCTCCGCACGGGTCGGGACGTTTTGGAATGGAGACGGTTTGAGCGCGGTTTCGAGGGGGGCTGGTCCGGTCGTGGGTTTCGGGGCGGATGCCGGAGGGATTGAATTCGAAGGATTTGAAACAATTGGAATGGTTGGTTACGTTTTCTAATCCAGAGAAAGGACTTGAGCGGCGATGGAACGCCCCTTAGGCCGTTGTGTGGTTCTTGCTGACAAATGGATCTGTTGAATAAAAATGGGGTTTTAAAAGCGCGGATCTCCTCGCTCCAACCGTTTGTCTGGGTGGCGTTGTTCGCCCTCGCCGTCTATTTGCTCGGAAAGGAATGGGGGGGATTTCATCTGGATGAGCTGGACGACGCGCTGCGGCGCATCGGGCCGTGGCACATTCTGGCAGCCCTGGGGCTGACGGCGGCCAGCCTGCTTTGCAATGCCTCGCTGGATCTCGTCGCGCTGCGCTGGCTTCGGAAAGAGCTGCCGGCGGGCAAGGTGCTGGGGACTGCATTGATCGCCGGATCCTTCAGCATGAATGGAGGCGGCACCATCCTCGGCGGCGGGGCGATCCGCATGCGTTTCTACGGGCAATACGGTCTCGGAGGAGGTGAGATCGCGAAGATCACCGGTTTCCTGATGGTCGCGGGCTGGCTGGGGCACGCGCTGCTGGCGGGGGCGCTGTTATGCGTCTCGCCGCCGGATGTGGGTTGGTTTTCTCCCATGGTGGGACGGGGGATCGGGGTGCTGTTGTTGTTTTCCTGCGGGGGAATCTGCCTGCTGTCGGCCTTCGGCTTCCGGGGGAAACCGGTGCCCTTTCTTCCTCCCTGGCGCTTGCTTTTGGGAGCGATGGTCATCTCGTGCTTCGACTGGTTGTTCGCCGGGCTGACGCTGCGGGTGTTCCTGCCGGAGCAGATCCCGACGGTGTCGTTCCTCGCGGCGACGGCGGTGGGTCAGGCGGTCGGAGCGGCGAGCCATGTGCCGGGCGGAGTGGGGGTGATGGAGCTGTTCATTACAAAGCTCTCGGCAGGCATGGTGACACAGCCGGTCATGGTCGGCGCGCTTCTGACCTACCGGCTGACGTATTATTTCATCCCGTTCGTGTTCGCCGTCGCGGCGGTGGCGGGACGGGAAATCTGGGCGAGGCGGCATTGGGCGAAGGTGACGGTGGACAGCACGGGCATGGCATGGTCCGCCATCGCCCCGCGCCTGGCCGGCATGAGCGCGCTGGCGGGCGGCTTCGTCCTGATGCTTTCGGCGACGACGCCGATGGAGTCGTCACGGCGGGAGCTGTTGGAAAAATTCGTGCCGCTGCCCTTCGTCGAGGCCTCGCACTTCCTGTCGAGCATCGCGGGCACGGTGATGATCATCGTGGCCAGCGGGCTGCTGCGGCGGGTGCGGGCGGCGTGGTGGGTGGCCGTGCTGATGGCGGCGGGAGGCATGGTTTTCTCACTGCTGAAGGGTTTCGATTGGGAGGAGGCGCTGGTGCTGGCGGTTTTCCTGGCGTCGCTGCTGCCGTTCAAAGAAAAATTCCACCGGCATGCGGGCATCTGGACGCGCCGCTTCTCCCTGCAGTGGTGGGCGGTGATTCTCAGCATCATCGGACTGGCGATCTGGTTCGGCTTCTACACCAGCCGGGATGTGGGGTATGAGAACCACCTCTGGTGGGAGTATTCATTCGATGACGACGCCTCCCGCCTGCTGCGCGGCATGGCGGGCAGCGTGTTCATCCTGGTGTCCGTGGCCTTGCTCCAGTACTTCCGCCCCGCGCCGCCGAGGAAACGCGAACCCCAGCCGGAGTTCGGGAAAATCATGGAGATGGTTTCCAACACCGCGCGCTGTGCCAGTTCGCTCGCGCTGGTGGGGGACAAGGAATTCCTCTTCAACTTCGAGCAGAACGCGTTCCTGATGTATGGCGACCAGGGCAGGACCCGTGTCGCGATGGCGGACCCGGTGGGGGATGAGGACAAGTTCGAGGGGCTCTACTGGCGCTTCATGGAGCAGGCGAACGACGAAGGCATGCGCGTCGCATTCTACCAGGTGGGGGCCGCGATGATTCCCGTCTGCGTGGAAATGGGCCTGCGGATCTACAAGCTGGGCGAGGAGGCGATGGTCCCGCTGGACGACTTCGACCTCGCGGGATCGGACTACAAGAAGTTCCGCAAGGTGATGAACCGCATGGAACGCGAGGGGTGGTTGTTTGAAATCTGGCAGCCCGGGGTGGTCGCCGCCCGCCTGGAGGAATTGCGCGCCGTTTCCGACGCATGGCTGTCGCACCACAGCGCGCGGGAGAAGGGGTTTTCACTGGGGCGCTTCGACGACGATTACCTGCGCCGCCTGCCGGTCGCGGTGATTCTGGTGGAGGGGAAGGTGGTCGCGTTCGGAAACATCTGGCCGGGCAACGGCCGGGACGAGCTTTCCACCGATCTCATGCGCCACCTCCCGGACGCGCCGAACGGCGTGATGGACTGCCTGTTCATCAGCCTGATGCTGTGGGGGCGGGAAAAGGGCTACCGCTGGTTCGACCTCGGGATGGCACCGCTCTCCGGCCTGACGGACCACCAGTTCGCGCCGCTCTGGAGCCGTATCGGCGGCCTCATCTACGACAAGGGCGAGGCGTTCTACAACTTCAACGGACTGCGGGCGTGGAAGTGCAAGTTCAATCCCGTGTGGCAGCCGCGCTACCTGGCCATTTCAAAGGCATGGGATCTCCCCGCCGCCATCCTCGACATCACCACGCTCATCGGAAAAGGGCCCGCCCGCCCGCGTGGGGAGACCGTGTCCACCGATTGATCCATCATGAAAACGCCCATCCGAACCATCATCCGGCGCGTGTTTTTCATCGTCCAGATGCTGTTGCTGATCCCGATCGTCTGGTTCATCTGCCATCTCGTCGTTCCAAGGGACTACACCAGCGCGAAGGCGGAGGTGCTGCCGCTGGAGCTGTCGAGCGGACCATTCCAGACATTGTATTACGCGGCGGAGCATCCCAAGGGCATCATCATCGTGGCGACGGGTGACGGCGGTTGGTCCGGCCAGTGGGAGGAACCGGTCGCGCTCCACGCCGCCGCGGCGGGCTATGCGGTCGGCGGATGGGATTGCCGGAAATTCGCCGACACCCGGACTTTCGACCACGCGAAACTGGTGGAGGCGTTCAACGCCGCCGTGGCCGCTGTCAGGAAACGGGCGGGCCTTCCGCCGGACACGCCGGTGTGGTTCACCGGCTGGTCCACCGGCGCGGAGTGGGCGGTGGCGGCGGCCGCGGGTCCGGAGAGGGAGAAACACCTGGTGGGCGTCCTGTCGGCGGCGCCGGGTGACCGCAGCCGCTACGGACTGACGAAAAGCGACCTCCTCGGCATGCAGCCGCAGGGGCCGGACACCTACGCCTTGTCTGACATGGCCGCCGCGTTGCAAGGCGTGAAGCTCGTGCAGTTCGCCGGTGATCTCGATGTGCTGGACGACACGGAATGGATTTCAAAAATGGATCCCCGCACGCCGCACAAGCTCGTGACGCTGCCCGCCACCCCGCACGACATGGGCGGCGCGAACAAGCGCTTCCTCTCCGAATTCGACATGGCGATCCAGTGGACCTTGGACACGTCGCATACCATCGGACAATGACAGGTCCGATAGGTTCGGCAGGTCCCGTCACCCCTTCGATTTTTCGAAGAACTTCTGGTAAAGGAACGACGCGATGAATGCGATCACCGCCACGCCGACCAGCGCGCCGATGCGGAAGATGTTCTGGATGGCCGCGAGATCGTGGAGGAACACCTTCAACAGCGTCACCACCAGCAATCCTACCGCCGCGAAGCGGGCGTGCTCCGAGCCGCTCCGGAACCCGAGTCCCAGCAGGCCGAGCGAGAAGAGCCCCCACGCGATGCTGTAGGTCATGTCACGGGCGAAGTTTCCTCCAAAGTTGAAGGCCACGCAGCGGTCGCCCGGGGCGGTGAAGTAGTCGGCGATCTCGATGTTCAGCAGCAGGAACAACAGGATCCCGCCCAGTGCGAGCAAGGTGCCGCGCGGCTTGAACCGCCGCAGTGGTTCGTGCGGATCAGCCAGCCATGTCGCTCCGAGGAAATGGGCCGCCGCCACCAGGCCGTAGGCATAGAGATGCCAGTTCAGGATGGGCGTGCCGCCACGCGCGTAATCGGTGAACACCACCGGATTGAGCGCGAGCCGGACGAACGAGGTGAGCAACAGCGCCAGCCCGGTGAACTGGAGTCCCGGGTGCGGCACGCGCCGGAACAACCAGAGCAGGAGCGCGCCCTCGATCGCCCAGCTCACCGTGATCCACTGGCGCTCGAACTGGATCGGGAAAACGAGCGTGATGAAAAGCAAGGCCACCCCGCCGAACCACGCGAGCCGGCTTTGCTGGCGGGCATCCATTCCCGGGAACCATTTCCAGATGGCATACATTCCGATGAGGGAAGGCACCGCGAACGCCGCCGGGACGAGTCCCATGAAGTCGTTGGGGAACGACTGTTTCACCAACGAATGGACCAGAAGGAAATGCGCCACTCCGGACAGCGCGGCCGCGATCCATGTTTCGGGGAGATCCGCGCAGCGCTTCCGCAGGATGAACGGCACCAGCAGGAACAGCGAATAAAAGCCCAGGAACCATGCGAGGGGAATGCCCGGCGCAGGGTTTTTGAAATGATTCAAATACCAGATTCCCTCGACCGCGAACGTGCCGGTCAATGCGACCAGCATCAGCTTGCCCTGCTTTCCGGAGATGCCCAGGAACGTGAGCAGTCCGGTCATGAGCAGGGCCACGAGGAAGACCGGAGTGGGCACCGGGACGGGAAGCTTCCCGAGGGCGAGCAGCAGCAGGACGAATGGCAGCACGGCCGCCGTGATGACCACGTCCGGCGTCGCTCCTTCTTCCTTTCCGCGATACAACCATTTTCCGGCGATGGTGAAGAGTGCGGAGAAACCGGTGATCACTCCGAGGAACGGCATCAGCGATGTGATGTCGGCGGGAGCCTTGAACAACCAAGCCCCGGCCACGCCCATGGTCAGCAGAAGGGAAACCAGCACCGGCAAAAGAGCGCCTGACGCGATGGCCAGCACGATGACCAGCAGGTCAGCCATCAGAACCGCCCCCCAGAACAGCGGGGGAACCGCAGGCAGGTGGAAAATGGGGATGAGCATCATCACCAGCACCAGAGGGGCGAACCAGGGGCCGGATCGCTGCGGCAGCATTGCCAGCCGCGCGGGTTGGTAGCGGGCGACCAGCACGGGAACCACCGCGTGCAACGCGCCGAAGACCAGACAAGCTCCGAGCAGCCAATGAAGGTTTTCGTCGGTGAGATGGTATTGGGTCCAACAGGCGAGGTGGAGGAAGCCCAGCAGTGCCGTGATGAATTGAGCGATCCCCAGGGCCGGGCGAGCCAGCACGGTGGCGATGACTCCGAGATGGACGAGCAGCAGGAAGCCATACAAGAGAACCAGCCGTTCCGCGACCGATTCGTGGCCCAGCATGACGAACGAGAACAGCACGGCCACGGCGGACAGTCCGAAAACCGAACAGGCGGCATGGAGGTCCGGTCTGGGCCGCTTGATCCATCCGCCGACCAGAAACAGGGCGATGAATCCCAGTTGGATTCCCATCGGGATCAGAATTAGGTTGTCATGGGCATACCCACCGTATGAGAAGAATTTGACGAACCAACCGATCTGCGTCAGGGCCGTGCCCGCCGCCGCGCACGGAACGAGGAAGTGCCAGCGGTTGTGGCGGGAAACGGCCAGCAGCCCGGCATCCAACAGGGCGATGTAGCCGAAGAGTCCCAGCACCTGGTCCTGTCCGGTCGAGAGCAGCACCGGCGTCATGAAACCGCCCAGCATCCCGAGGACCGCCACCACCAGCGCGTTCAGGCGGACCGAGATGAAAAACGCCGCGCAGGTGATGCAGGCCATCAGGGAGAAGGTCTGGATCGTCCCGAACAACGGGAAGTGATAGATGGCGTGTGCGGCGAAACTCACCCCGTAGAGGATCAGCACGCCCGTCGCGCAAAAGGCCTGCGCCAGCACGCGATAGCGCGGCAGCCGGTGGGTGAATAGCCCGCCTGCCAGCAGTCCGGTTCCGGTGAGGAAGCCAAGGATGATCCGGGTGGAAGGTGAGATCAGATTGTTCTCAAAGGCATACTTCACGAAGAAGATCACGCCGAAGAACATCGCCACGCCGCCAAGCCATGCGAAGAGCTTCACGCCCATGAATTTCTCCAGAGAGAAGGGTTCCGCCGGTTCCTTCGCCACGGCGGGTTCCACCGGGACAGGGGCTTTTTCCGGGACGGCTTTCTCCGGTGGACCGTCATCTCCGTAGTCGATGAGCTTCCGCCGCTTGGCTGCCGTGGGCAGCGGGGGAGGGAGCGGGTGGTGTTCCGCACCGGTTCCGACGTCCGGAAGGGAAACCCTTACGGTCACACGCTCTGGTTCGATGTCCGGCCCACGCCCTGCCAATGGCGGTTCGAACCGGGGAAGGTTTTCCTCGACGCGCGGGATGTCGGATTTGACCGTTCTTCCCTGCGGAATCACCGCCCGCTCCTCCGGTTTGGGAGCACGGCCCCCGAGGTGGGACATCTCGTTTTCCAACTGTCCGATGCGGGCCAGCGCGTCCTGGAGGTCGGTCCGTGCCTGCCTGGCCTCGCTTCTGGCATCGGACGCTCTCGCCAGGGCGACGAAGGGGGCGATGACGAACCAGATCAGAACGAGTACTGCGATGATGATGATGCCTTCCATGGGAATTGCCAGAATACTATCCCGGGAACTTCCACTGGCCACCTGAAATTGATAGTGACAAGGCGGACACACTCCATGGTCCGGCGGCCCGGTGTTAGAGTTCGCCGTGTCAATCGTCTCCCATGTTCATCCGCGGTGGAAAATCCGACCGCGCCGTCATTCGTCGCTGTATCCCACGACGCCCTTGGGAAATCCATTCTTGTGCAACTCCTCCGCACGCCGGATCTGGGTGTCGATTCCGCGATAGAGCTCCGCCGGATCGTAGGGCGTGATTTCCGCCGGACTCATGCCGACTCCCTCGATGCCCTTCCCTCCATTGAAGCGCGCCTTGTTGGAAAAAACGGAGTAATACACGCTGAACAAACCGCTGGGCACCGCGACCTTCGTTTTCTGCGATGACATGCCCGCCGTCGGCGTGTCTCCGATGGTATAGGCGCGGCCACCGTCTTCCTTGAACATGCCCGCGATGGTCTCGCCCGCGGAACGGATCCCCGCGTCATAGATCACCACCATGGGACCGTCGTAGGGATTGGGACCCTGGCTGGTGGCGTTGGCCCATCGTTTGCCAGCGGGAAGGAAGCGGCCCATCACCGCCTCATGATCGCAACCTCCGCCACCGTTCGCCCGCAGGTCGAGGATGAGGCCGGGGACGTTGCCGAGTTCTCCGAGCATCTTGTCGAGTTGTTCGGGGAGCTTGCCGGGGATGTCCCGCAGGTGGATGTAACCGTATCCGTCCGGAGTTTTTCCATAGGACTGCCTTCCCTCGGATTTCAGGTCCTTCGGCGGCACCGCGGGACCAAAAGGCGCGAAGTTCGGGCCTCCCCGGCGGGTGATGGTGATTTTTTCGATCTTGTCCGCATCCGGTGCCTTCACTTCGAACGCGATCTCCGTTCCCTCCCAATCCGCAAGCCCCCAGTGGCAGGCCGAATAGAGTGCCATCTGGTCGGTGGAAAAACCGGAGGTGTCCCGCATTTCCGCCATCTTGCGGTCAAGCCACTGGCGTGCGGGCGTGCCATCGATGGCGACCACTTCCTGCCCGGGCTTGATCCCGGATTCCAGCGATGGGCCGAAGGAGGTCCGCACATAAACCTTGTCTCCCACCACCAGCAGATGGACGCGGGGTCCCGTCCAGCGTCTGCCCTGCGACTCATCCGGCCAAGGCACCTTCACGTCCCGCAGCGAGGCGTGGCCGTCCTTGAGCCGGGCCAGCAGGCGTCCGCAGAGCTTCACGTGCTCGCTGTCGGTTTTCACCGATTTCACCGCCTCGCGGAATTCCGTCTTCACCGCCTCCCAGTCGATCTTCTTGTTTTCGAAAAAGATGCCCGCCCGCTTCGGCAGTTCCTCCAACAGGAACTCCACATCCTTGGCATAGGTGGCGGGATCCGTCCCGCCGGCACGGGCGGCACCCCGGGCGGCCAGCAGGCAGAGGGTGCAAACACCGGTTTTCAAAAATGAGCGGAGTTTCATGACCGGATGGAGGGTGAGGGGTTCACTCCTTGTCGAGGAAGTTGACCAGGAGCTCGCCGCGGTGGTCGGTCGCGGTCGCGTAGTCCTTGCGGATCTCCTCCATCAGCTTCTTCGCTTTCGCGGCGTCGCCCCGCTGCTTCTCCTTCCCGGCCAGCAGGAGCCTCGCCCAGCCTCCCACGGAAGTACCATTGAGATAGTAGCAATCGCTGTATTCCTTGATGGCCATTTCCAGATATTCGCGCGATTCGTCCGGATCACGGGAAAACTGGCCGATGTAACACGCGGCGCAGCCCGCGCGGTTCGACTTCGGATACTTCTCGATGACCTGCTTGAGCAACTCCTGGTTCTCCGGCGTGCGGGGATTCTCGTTCGCCTTCTGGTAGAGCCCCTCCATGGATTCCAGCTCGTCGCCCTTGAGTTTTTTCCCGTCCTTCTGCCAGGCATCGCGGGCCTTGTCCTTGTTTTCCTCCGCCGCCCGTTCGCGCTGGCGTTCGGTCGCCTTGCCCTTGTCGGACGGTTCGTCCTTGGCGGACAGTGGAGCGGTGGCGAGGGCGGGCAACGCCAGCAGGAGCAGCCATTTCGTGTTCATTGTGTTTTTTCAGGGTTGTGGGTTGAACAAAATTCTCAGAGGCCGGCCCGCAGTTCGCGCGCGGCGTCTTCCAGCGGATTTCCCTCGTGGTCGAGATAACCGGCGAAGTCCTTTTCAAGCTCATCCAGCCATTTCCCCGCCTCATCCGTCCTGCCCGCCGCCACCAGATCCTGCGCCAGGATCAGCCGCGCGACCCCGCCCACCGATGTCCCATCGAGATAATAGCAATCGCCCGATTCCGCGATGACCTCCCGCAGCTTCCGCTCGCGGACTGTGCCGGACGCCGCACGGGCGGAGAAAAGCTTCGCGCAGCCGGTCCGGTTCGAGCGCGGGTATCTGGCGGACAACTCCGCATAGACCTCTTCCTTTTCCGCTGTGGTCAGCTTCCTGCGTGCCTCCTGATAGATCGTCTCGATGGCGTTGCGCTGCTCGGCATCATAGACGTTGGCGTCCTCGGCCTGTCTTGCGGAAGCCCGCCGCTGGTTGAGTTCCACGCGTTCCTCGCGGTCGCTTTTCTTTTGCAGCCGTCCTTCGAGATCCGTCACCCGCGCTTCCAACCGCTGGATTTCCCCGTGTGCCGCGACTTCCCCG
Source organism: Luteolibacter yonseiensis (assembly GCF_016595465.1). NCBI lineage: Bacteria > Pseudomonadati > Verrucomicrobiota > Verrucomicrobiia > Verrucomicrobiales > Verrucomicrobiaceae > Luteolibacter > Luteolibacter yonseiensis. The sequence goes on from NZ_JAENIK010000001.1 coordinate 244,214, forward strand.
GCGAACCCGCCACGGAAGCTGGGCAGCAGGAGCAGCAGCGCCAGCAGCACGGCGGCGGTCATGGCCGACGACTGGCGCAGCGGAGCGATGCCCCGCAGCAACCAGCGCATCCGCCAGCGCGCCGTCCGCCCCTCAAGGCTGAGGCCCGGCATCATCGCCCGATTGAACGAAACCCGGGACTGGGCACGCTCCACCAGCGACAGGAATCCGGTGGCGGATTCCTTCGGCAGAATGCCCGTCACCCGCACGGCGGATTCATCGCAGGCACGCTCGCGCAGGGCCGAGGCCGCGATGCCGGCCACCCACACGGCGGGATTGAAAAAACAAAGAAGCGCGCACGCCGCCTGTGCCAGCGAGACGGCCCAGTCGCCATGGCGCAGGTGCGAAACCTCGTGAGCCAGCGTCCACCGGAGCTGTGGCTGGCTGAGTTTTTCCGCAAGGCCGGTGGGAAGGATGACACAAGGCTTGCGCCCGCCCCATGCGGCGGGGGAGGAAAGCTCGTCGCTTTCACGCAGACCTGTTCCGGCGAGATCGAGGCGTGTGACCCAATCGGCATCCAGTCCCAGATCCGCGGCTTCCACCGTCCGGGCGTCCCTGACAAGCCGCCACGTTCTCCATGCGCGCAGGCCTGACAGGCCGGCTCCCACCGCCACGACACCGGACCACATGACGAAGAGCCATCCCTTCGTCCCGATGGAAAACGGCTCATGCCCTTGCTCGGAGGCGGAAACCATCAGAGAGCGTTCGTCCATCATTTCGGGATGATCTGCGGAAACATCCGCCAGGGGTGATGACGTCTCCTTGAAACGGGCGGCATCCCAGCCGGGCATCGCCACCGGAGTGGGGATCAGCGACTTCGCCATCACCAGCAAAAACAACCACATGCCCCAGCGCGCGGGGATCACCTTGCGGAACAACATCCACAGAATCCCGGCGACCAGCAACGCCAGCGTCCCGTCCGCCAGGGCGCCGATCGCCCACACCGACCAAGGATCCGACAGGGAACGGATGGTTTCCGCGATCATGGCTCCTTGTCCCCGGCGGGTGGTTGATCCTCCGCTTCCGCCAGCACCCTCCTCAGCTCCGCCACGTCGTCCACGCCGAGACGGGTTTTCCCGATCATGTAGGCAAGCAGCGGGCCTCCGAGGGAGCCCGGCATCTTGTCGAGCAGGTGATCCGCCGCCTCACGCAGGCTGGCGGACATGCTGGTCTTCGGCTCGTAGAGGAAGCTGTTGCCGATCCGCGTCGCCTTCAACCGCTTCTTCTCCACCAGCCGTGCGAGATAGGTCTTCGTCGTGGTGGCCGCCCAACCGTGGCGCTCCTCCGCGAGCTTTGAAGCATCGCGCGCGGCGCAACGTTTCAACTCCCAGACGATGTTCATCAGGAGCCATTCGTTGTCGGTGAGGGAACTGGAGGATCTGCCGGCCATCGGGAAACTAAATTGATTAGTTGAACGACTACAACATTAGTCATTCTATCCGATGTGGCAAGAAGATTTACGGCGGATTTCCTCCGAGGGCTCTATACGACCTATACGCAGGCCGCTGGAAAACTCACCAGATCTTCACCCGGTCCTCCGGTTTCACGTAAAGCTTGTCACCGGGCTTGATGTCGAAGGCCTCGTACCAGGCGTCGATGTTTCTAACAATGCCATTGACGCGGGCGATGGCCGGGGAATGCGGGTCGGAGTGGATCTGCTTGAGCAGCATCTCGTCGCGGACCTTCTGCCGCCACACCTGCGCCCAGCCAAGGAACACCCGCTGGACGCCCGTGGTGCCGTCGATGACCGGGGCGGGTTGTCCCTTGAGCGATGCCAGGTAGGCGTCGAGGGCGAGGTTCAGTCCGCCCAGATCGCCGATATTCTCGCCCATGGTGAGCTGCCCGTTGATGCGCTGGCCGGGCATGATCTCGATTTCCTCATACTGCTTGCCAAGCCGTTCCGCGCGCTCGGCGAATTTTCCCGCGTCCTCGTCGGTCCACCAGTCCTGGAGGACTCCGTCCCCGTTGGACTTGCGGCCCTGGTCGTCGAAGCCGTGGCTGATCTCATGGCCGATGACCCCGCCGATGCCGCCGTAGTTGATGGCCGGGTCCGCCTTGGGGTCGAAGAACGGCGGCTGGAGGATGGCGGCGGGGAAGACAATCTCGTTCATCGTCGAGTTATAATAGGCGTTCACCGTCTGCGGCGGCATTCCCCATTCCTTGCGGTCCACCGGTTCGTCGAGGCGGTCCAGCTCCTCTTTCCATGAAACAGCCGAGGCCCGGACCACGTTGCCGTAGAGGTCGTCGGGCTTTATTTCCAAGGCGGAGTAGTCCTTCCATTTGTCGGGATAGCCGATCTTCACGGTGAACTTGGCGAGCTTGTCCTGTGCCGCCTTCTTGGTGGCGTCGCCCATCCATTCCAGGCCGTTGATGCGGATGGCCAGGGCGGCCCGCACGTTGTTGACCAGATCCAGCATCTGTTGCTTGGATTCCTCGGGGAAGTAGCGTTTCACGTAGATCCGGCCGACCTCCTCGCCGAGGGTCTTGTTGGTCACATCGACGCCGCGTTTCCAGCGGTCCATCTGCTCGGGTTGTCCGGAAAGGGTCTTGTTGTTGAACTCGAAGCTGGCATCGACAAAAGCCTTCGACAGGAACGGTGCGGACGCGCTGGCCAGCCCGCAGGCGGTCCACGCCTTCAGCAGGTCCAAGGGAGTCTCCGCGAAGATCGCCGCCTTCGCGGGAAAGGCGGTGTTGTCGGTGACGATCACGTTGCCCACCTTGGAAAGTCCCTTGCCACCCAGGAGCTTTGCGAAATCGAATCCCGGAGCATACTCCGCCAGGGCGGAGGGAGTCATGGGGTTGTAGGTCTTGTCGCGGTTCCGCCGCTCGGCGCGCTCCCATGTTTTTTCCGCCAGCCGGGTCTCGAACGCGATGATCTCCTTCGCCGTTGCCGCGGGCTCGGGCCACTCGATCAGGGTCAGCAGTGTGGCGAGATAAGTCTCATACTTGGTGCGGATCGCCGCGAATTCAGGCTTCAGGTAATAGTTCTTGTCCGGCAGCCCGAGTCCGCCGGAACTGACATAAACCGTGTATTTCGCGGGATTCTTCGCATCCGCACCGATTCCCGCCTCGAAAACCCCGCGACCGAAGATCTCCGGCGAGGCCGTGATGGCGACCAGTTCCTCGCGGCTGGCTGCGTTGCGGATCTTCGCCAGGTCTCCGGCGAGTGGCGTGGCTCCGAGTTTTTCGACCGCCGCCTCATCCATGAAGGAGCGGTAGAACTCCCCGATCTTCCGGGTTTCCGCCGTCGGACTCTTGACCGCCTCATCGAGGATCCCCCGGACACGGGCTTCCGAGAGGATCGCCAGCGCGTCGAAGTTGCCGAAGCGGGCGCGATCCGCCGGGATGGTGGTGTTGTCCAGATAGGTTCCGTTCGTGTAGTTGAAAAAGTCGTCGCCGGGCTTCACGGACTCCTTGCGGCCTGCGAGGTCGAATCCCCAGGTGCCGAAGCGTGGGGCTGCCGTGGATTCGCCGGTTTGTGCGACCGCTTCCGATGCGAGGGCGGCGAGTGCGAGCAAGGTCGAGAGGGCGGCGTGGGAAAGGCGGGTGTTCATGATGGTTCGTGCGGGAAAGCGGAAGGCGGGCCAAGGTGGGGCGGAAAATTCCGATGTTCAAGCGTCACGGGCGGAGGGAGACGTCTGTGAAATGCCGCCGTTGCGGACGATTCATTCACCGCCGATCTCCCGCAGGGCGTCGCCCACCGCCTGTGGATCGGTCTGCAGGATCTGGTTGTGTCCGCCGGTGGGGAGTTCGATGAGTTTCACCACGTCCTTTCCGGTCTCCGCGAGCCGGCGGCTCATCGAGATGGGAATGATCGCATCATCCTCGCTGTGAAGGATGACGACCTTTCCCGGACCCCGGGCGGCGAGTTCGGCAAGACGCGCCGAATTGTCGAAGCGGTGCCAGACGAGGAACCCGAGCGGAAGCCCGGTGACCTGGCGGCTCATGTCCATGGTGCTGGTGAAGGGGGAGAGCAGGATGCCGCGCTGGATCTTGAATTCGCTGGCCCCCATCATGCAGGCGGCCGCTCCCAGGCTGTGGCCGAAAAACCGGAGTTTACCGGGATCCGGTTCGCCGCCGAGGCCGCAGGCCTGCCATGCGAGTGGCACGGCGGTCTTCAGATTCTCGCGGATCCTGTCAGGGTTCGGCTTTCCTTCACAATCTCCATAGCCGGGAAAATCGACCAGCAGCCAGGCGTCCTCCTTCGGCGCGTGTGCGGCGATCCAGTCCGACCAATCCAGCGCGACGGTGCCGTTCCCGCCACAGAGGATCCACAGGTTGCGCGGTGATTTGAGATTCCCTTGGAGAAACGCGCGCTGCCTGCCTTGGGAGGTGGTGAAATCGACCGTTTTCCCCGAAGTGTCCTTCTGCCATTGCTCCACCATGCCCGTGCCATACGGTCTCGGAAAATAGATGAGGCTCGACTGGCAGCCCACGAGCGACAGCACGGGAATCAACAGGATGATTCCGAACAACAAGAGAAGCCGCCGGAACCAGACCCGAAGGGAGGACGAATCGTCGGAGAACATGACAGGGCGGTCAGTTTCCGGAGGTGAGGAATTTTCCGATGAGGAAGCTCACCGCGTCATCGCAGGCCTTCGAACCCAGGTCGGAGTCGATGTTGCAGGCGGCGACGGCGGCGAATTTCTTATCGGGTGCCAGCCACATCACGGCGAAGTTCATCGTGTTCGTGCCGTTGTGGTTGAGGGCGGTGCCACCGGCCCACGGGCGCTGGACCACCACCCAGCCGACGGCGTAGTTTTCCGATGGCGGGACGATGGTGTGGAGGAACTTCAGGGAATCCGCCTTCAGCGGCGGATTGTCCGCCACGCCCAGATGGAAATTCGCATATTTCGCGAAATCGACGATGGAGAGATGGACCCGCCCGGCGGGGGTGATGGCGGGAGGATTGTCCGCATCGAGCCCGGCGGGGATGGGAAACGGCTCGCCTTCGCGCAGGATGTGGCCGTAGGGCTGGTCCACCTTGTCGGAAGTGGCGGTTGCTCCGAATCCGGCGCTGTCCATCTTGAGCGGCTTGAAAAGGCGGGTGCGGATGAGTTCCTGATAGGTCATCCCGCCGACCTTCTCCAACATGGCTCCCGCGATGGTGAAGCCGCCGTTGGAATAGACATTCTTGCTCCCCGGCGGATAGGCGGGCGGACTGGTTAGCAGGGCACGAACGAGGTTCGCGCGCTGCGAGGTCTCCGATTTATCGCGATCCTCAACGGTCTTTTTCCATAACTCCGGCGGCATGTCGCCCGGCACGCCGCCGGTGTTCGAGCAGAGCTGGAGAAGGGTGGCTTTCTTGAAGTCCTCATGGATCTTCATCTTGGGGAAAATCTCCTCCACCGTGGTGGACCACTTGATCTTTCCATCCGCCACCAGCATCGCGGCGAGCGAGCCGGTCATGGACTTGGTGCACGAGCCGATGTGGAACTTGTCCCCGACCGTGACGGCCGTCTTGTCGCCGGATTTCCGCACACCGGTCGCTCCCGTGGCGATGATCCTGCCATTCAGCACCGCCGCCGCGACCAGCGCGGGGACCTTGCCGTCCCTGGTGAATTTCGCGAGATCGGCGGAAACGTCCGCAGGTGCCGCGGCAAGAGGACCGGTGAGAACGACGCCGAGGATGAGACGGGTGATGCGGTTCATGGGTTTGATGTCAGCTCGAAATAAATTGCAAAAGCGGCGGGAGGCATTGCGAGCAAAGCCAGGCTTGCCACCAAAAGCGGTCTTTTCCCTATCCCGGGAACGATGCCGAGACAAGGAAGGATCGCAAGCAACGCAGCTGACAGGTAAACCCACGCATACGATCCTGTGAGGCGATAGGAAAGGATGACATGGGTGTCGTCGGAGGCATAGAATATGGCGATTTTCACCAGGGGGGTCAGTAGCCACACCAATCCCAGCGCTCCCGCCACCATCAGGTAGGGAAAAAGGAAGCGATGCGCTCCATTTTCTGCCGTCCTCGTGCATCTCCAGTATACCGCGGCGATAGCCAGGGTCATACAGGAGAGCACGTGCAATACCGGGAGTATCATGCGGATCGGGAGCTGCCCCTCTCGTTCACGCCCTCGCCAGCTTGGAAACATCCCATGCGGGAAGTCCGAGCTCCGCGTTGAGCTGGTTGAACTCCGCCACCTCGGCGTCGGTGAAGAGGATGCCGCCCGCCGCGTCGGAACGCTTGCGGAAGCCCGCTTCGATCTGGCCGGGGAGCATCGCGGCGTCGTTGCCGTGGCCCAGCACGTCGTCGATGATGGCCTTGACGTTTTCCTTCTGGCTGCGCCCGTGGGCGAAGTTGTCTCCCGAGAGCGCGTCGGGGTGGACGATCTGGAAATAGAACACCGCGGTGGTTTTCTCCCCGGGAGTGTCATTCTTCCGTCCGCGCAGGGTCGGCAGGGAGCCGCCGATGAGGCCGCCGAAGATTTCATTCAGCAGGCACATGCCGTAGCCCTTGTGTCCGCCGAAGGGGAGCAGGGCCGCGACCTCGTTCGGGTCGGTGGTGGCATTGCCGTCCTTGTCCACGGCGGCACCGGGGGGCAGGCTCTTGCCCTCGCGCTTCAGCGCCTGCACGCGGCCCATGGCGACGGTGGCCGTGGCCCAGTCCATGACGATGGGCGAGCCGCCTTCCTCCCATGCGGGGATGCCCCATGAGTGGGGGTTCGTGCCGAGGGTGGGGAATTTTCCGCCGAAGGGCACCACTTCCGCGAGCGTGGAGGTGCAGTTCGTATAAGCATAGTAGCCGCGCTCGGCCGCCTCCATCACGTAGCCGCCGCCCCAGAGGTAGTGGAAACAATTGTCCACAGCGATCTGGGCGATGCCGTATTGGTCGGCCAGCTCGATGGCGCGGTCGATGGCGCGGTAGGCGACGGCCTGGCCCAGTTTCTTGTTCGCGTTCCACCGCTCGGAAGCCGGGAAGCGGGATGGCAGCACCTCGATCTCCGCGCCGGGCACGCAGCCGCCGGCCTTCGATCCGAACAGGTGGTCCAGGTGCAGCGCCTTGAGCGCGTGGTGGGTGCGGATGCCATGACGGGCGGCCTCGGCGGCGAGCTTGGCTCCTTCGGTGGCTTCGTCCCGGGTGTAACCGTGGGATTCGTAAGCGGCGATGACGAGGGAGTCGTGGTCCTGGCGCGGGATGACGAGAAATTCTGACATGTGTTTTTTACAAAAGGTGTGGATGGGAATGATGCAGGGAACTCAAGCCATGTCGAGCGGGATGGTATCATGCCACACAGCCGTTTGGTGAAGGTGGATTCTGTTTCAGGATGGTCCATCAACCGGGCAAGGAGCGGCGGACTCCGATCCGCCGTCGTCCATGGAAAGCCAATGAATCGCGCGGAAGCCCTTTCCATTGTCGTCTCATGGGCTTCGGCGGATCGGAGTCCGCCGCTCCTTGTTTCGTTTGCCATGCGGATCGGCGCGGTCGGAAGGAACGGGCTAAAATTGAAATCCCCGCCTTGCCGCGTGGGACAGGGCGGGGATGGAAAAAGCCGGCGAATGCCGGAGAACAGGCCGGTCAGCGGTCCAGGATGGAATTCCAGTGCTCGACGTTGTCCTTCTGGGACTCGAACAGGGCCGCGGTGTCCTCGTGGATGGTGATGCTGTTGATCTTGTCGCCCTTGGCGATCTTGTTCACCACGTCCTGCCCGGTGATGACCTCGCCGAAGACCGCGTGCTTGCCGTCCAGGTGGGGGGTGGGGAGGTGGGTGATGAAGAACTGGCTGCCGTTGGTGTTCGGTCCGGCGTTCGCCATCGAGAAGATGCCGGCCTTGTCGTGCTTGAGCGAGCGGTCGATCTCGTCGGCGAACTTGTAGCCCGGGCCGCCGGAACCGGTGCCGGTCGGGTCGCCACCCTGGATCATGAAATTCGCGATCACACGGTGGAACGAGATTCCGTCGTAGTAACCACGCGTGGCGAGGTTGAGGAAATTGGCGGAAGTGACCGGCACTTGGGAGGCAAAGATCCGGGCATTGATGTCGCCTGCGGTGGTGTGGAGTGTGATTTTGATGTCAGACATGGGCGGTAGGGAACACCGGATTTCACCATCTTGCAACTCAAGCGTTTTCCAGGACCCAGCCGTATTCTCCGGCGAGCTGCTCCTCCACCGGCCGCTGGAGACCGCCCGGCAGGACGCCCCAGGTGTAGGTTTCGATCTCGAAGTGTCCGCAGGCCTCCGGGTTTTCCGCCTTCCAGGCCAGCACCTCCCGCGTCTGGTCCCGGGTGGACCGCAGCGGCGCGGCGGGTTCGGCGTCGAGCGGGATGTGGAAATGCACGCGCATCTCGGCGAATCGGGCGGGGATCACCGTGCCGTTTTCCACGGCGGAGAAGAAGTCCGGCAGATCGGCGAACCGTGTCACCGTGCCGTCGCCACCGCGCAGCAGCACCTGGTGGAAATAAACCGGTTCATCGAAGGCGCGGATCGCCTCCAGCGCGGCCGGATCGCCCGGATCGAGAGCCAGCGCGCTCGAGAGGTGGATCTTTGAAATCCGGATTCCCGCGGCTTTCAGGACATCCAGCGCCCAGCCCGCCGGATCGTATTCCAGCGCGAAATGGCAGGCATCGTAGTTCAGGCCGATGCGACGGCGGATCACCTCCGGGTCCTGCGCCGCGTCATGCAGCTTCTCGAAAAACGCCAGCGTTTCCGCCGTGTTTTCAAAATGTCCCAGCGGCTCCGGCTCCAGCCCGAGGTGGAAGTCGTGCCCGGTCTCCGCCGCGAGTTCGTCCAGCCAGCGGGCCAGCTCGATGAGGTGGCGCTGGATCGGTTCGTCCGCCGCGTCGAATGTCTTGTGGGAACCCGGCAGGGTCGAGACCGAGGCGGCCGTCCCCGGTTTCGCGATGACCGCGAGGATGCGGAAAAGATTCTTGGTGTAATCCAGCCTGGCCTTGTCCGTCCAGTCCGGGAGGAAGACCTGCTCCTTCACCCGGGTCCCGTGGAAGCTGCCGTATGGGAAGCCGTTGATGGTGAAAACATAGGTGTTGGTTTGCTCCAGCCACTCCTTGAACGCGCCGAGCTGGTTTCCTTCCAGCAGCTCCCGCGCCGCCACCGCCGAAAGCCGCAGGCCGATGGCGAACGGCTCGTCCGAACCCAGCGATCCCGCGGCCCGCAGGCGGTCGCGCACTCCGAGCACGTGGGTTTCCAGCACCTCCCTTGTTTTCTCCCATGTCTCGGCCGGGTGGATGTTCGTGCAGTAGGAGAGGTGGGCTTGGTGGAATTTCATGGGCTGGGAAACAGTGGTGTAACTTGTAATCGCAAACCTGCCGCGGCAAGCGGGATCCGGCGGTTTCCGGAACCTCCGGCCTCCGCCTTACTTCACCACCCGCCCGCCGAGCGAGAGGATGCGCGCGTTCCCCTTCGCCGCCTCGGCTTCGGGGATGTTGCCGTCCCGGACATACATCTGGGAAAGGCTGGTCCAGGCGAGAAGGTCGTTCGGCTCGAGGGTGACCGCCTGGAGTCCGCAGCCGATCGCCTCCTTCACATGTCCGGTTTTCAGCAGCGCCATGCCGAGGGCGTGCCAGCCGTCGAAGTAGGACGGGTCCCGCTCGACACATGTCCGGTAAAGGACGATGGCCTCGTCAAATTCACCAACCGCGAGGTGGCCGTTGGCATCGTCGAAAAGGTTCTGGAGATCGTCAGACATGGGGAAGGCTGGAAATGAAAAAACCGCAAGGGGTTCAGGAGAATCTGAAACGGTCCTTGCGGTTCAGGGGTGGCGGAAAATCAATCCCGCCTGGTGATGCCGCTCAGTTCTTGTAAAGCTGCTCGACCTTGGCGTCGTCGATGCGGGTGTTGATCCATGCGTTGAAGGCCTGCGTTTCATTGCGGTTGGTCGCGGCCAGCACCTCGCCGTCGATGCGGCCGGCGGCATCCGCTTCCTTGACCACCTCGCGCTTGGCGACGTAGAGGATGAACGCACGGTCGGATTCCGTGATGACGTCGGCGATGGTGCCGGGTTCGGCATAGCGGGATGCCTCGAAGAGATTCTGTGGCTCGCTCGCACCGTCCGGACGGTAGGTGCTGGTCACCGCGGTGAACGCCTTGGTCTCGGTGAGTCCGACTTCCTTCGCCGCATCGGCGAACGACTTGCCACCGGTGAGAAGGGTCTTGATCTTGGTGATGTTCTCGTTGGCGGCGGTCTTGAGGGCTTCCGCGGCCTTTTCCGAGATGTATTGGGCGCGGGCGTCGGCGCGGGCTTCTTCGAAGGTCTTGGCGCGGGACTTCTCCTCGCTGTCGAGACGGGCGACCACCCACTGGTTCTCACCCACGGCGACGGCGGGGGAGATTTTCGAGAACGGGTCGCTGGTCACGTCCATGAGGAAAAGCTGGTCGACGGTCTTGCCGCCCCGGCTGGAGGAACGGAGTTCGAGGTCGAGCTCCTTTGGAGCGGCGGTGCGGGTGAAGAGTTCGGTGGTCTTGGTTTCCCAACCGTATTCCTTGGCCAGCGCTTCGAATCCTTCGCCCTTCTGCTCCTCAAGCTTGAAAAGGAAGTCGTCCACCTTGCCGTCGAGCGTGAGCTGGTTGGTGCGGCGGGCTTCCGCGTTGGCTGCGGCGGCCTTGGCCCTGTCCTCTTCCTTCTTCTTCGCGGCGGCCTTCTTGGCCTCGTCGCTGGCGGCCGCGTCCGCGAGGGACTCGGGAGCGTCGTCGACCTTGGCTTCCGCGATCGGCTCCGGAGCGACGACGATGTAGGTGAACTTCCGCTTCGGCTCGGTGGTGAAGGAATCCTGGATGTTCTCCCAGAACTTCCGGATCTCGTCCTCGGTCGGCTGGAGCTTCTCCTCGAACGGTGCCAGCTCGAGCTTGGCGAGCTCTCCGGAGACCTGCTGGTTCTCCAGGGCGAGGTTCTTGGTGACGGCGTCACGGTCCACGATCAGGCCGGTGCCGACGATGTCCTTGATTTTCTTGTATGCCAGCACGTCGGAGGCGAGGTCGCGCAGGTCCTTCTCGGTCATGCCGAGGTGGCCCATGCCCTTGTCGACAAAGTTGCGGTAGGTTTCAGCGTTGAATTTCTGGTCCGGTCCGGCGAAGATGCGGAGCGTGCGCAGGTAGGCGGAGATCTCCTCGTCGCCGGGGTAGACGCCGAATTCCTCCTTCGCCTGGCGCAGGATCATGCGGCCGATGAAGAATTTCTCGGGAGCCTGGTCGCTCTGGTCGGCGTTGGACAGGAGGGACGCGAACTGGAGGAAGTCGAAATCACCGCTGCCGGCCAGGCCGTAGGCCAGCTGGAAGGAGTTTTTCCCGAGGGTCAGGACTTCCTTGTCATCGTAGGTGCGTCCCGAGATTTTCAGCATGGCCCGTCCACTGCTCATGTTCCGCACGGAACTGGAATCGAGGAAAAAGAAGCTGATGAACAGGATCACGAAGACCACGATCATCAGGCCGGTGTATTTGCGGAGGTTTTCAATCATGAAATGGTGGGGCTGCCGTTGCGGAAAGAGCGGTGAGTAAAGTGGGTGAAGCGCTCGGCATCAATCGCAATTCTCGACCGGACGGCGAGTCTCTCCACGCAGTCCACGGCCTCAAGGCGAATTTTCAGCTGATTTCATCCGCGACTCCAGCACCCCGTGCCAGATCTTGATGGGATCGGAAGGGGAATGCCCGGGGTCATGGCGGTTTCCCAACCGTTCAAAGGCGGTGCCGAGGGAGGCGGATTCCGCTCCATGGCTGAGCAAAATCATGGCCTCGCCCTCCCCCCGGACGATGATGGAGCTGCCGTCCGGCGTGACGTCCGATTCGAAAGGGACGACCCGGACATGGGCGCCGGGTCTCCCGGTCTTTTCGTCCGGAGGAATGATCATCTCCCTGCGGTTGCGGATTTCCGGAGGCGCCGCCCCCTCGATGCCGAGGGAAACCCGGAAGGAAAGCGCGCCGGGCTTGTCGGCGAGCAGGTGGATGAAAATCGCGCCGGTTTCCTTGTCCGTCAGCAGGGTTCTGGTGATTTTCGCCCCGCCGGCCCGGCACACGCTTTCGATGACGCCCTCCGCCGGCAGGATGGAGCGTGTGAATTCCGTGGGCTTTTCCCCGGACAGGAAGCCGATCTCCAGGCCGACACACGGCGAGGCCGAGAGCGGCCCGAGCATCCCGCCCACCTGGGTCCGGATCTCCGGCTCGGTGGAGGGGACCTTTTCTTTCCATGGACCGGGGTAGGCACGCAGCCGGATTTCCGCCGCGGTGTCCAGCACCAGCGCGGGGCGTCCGTCGGTCACCAGAGGCAGCGAGTCCTGCCACGAGAGGGCGGGGGACCGGATCTCCACGGGATCATTTGCGCACACCGGCAACAGGGTGGCTGACAATATGGCGAAAATGGCTTTCATATAACACTCGGGGAAGAATCTGGCTTGCCCCATGGCGGAAATGCGCGTTCCTTGGGTTCTTTATGAACTTACGCTGGCTGAACGCAATCCTTTGGGGAAATTCCGTGGCACTTTCGTGGATGTGGGGCCTCGGGCTGTTTTTCAGTGTCCAGATGACCTTCATGTTCGGACTCCAGGGACTCCTGATGTTCGCCATCCCGAATGCGATGGGCCTCATGCTGTTCGGCGTGCTCACCCAGATCGTTGCGAAACGGCACAGCGGCGGGCAGGAATCGCTCGCGCTGTTCTTCGACAAGTTCGCCAAGCCCTTCCGGCTGATCTTCTACATCTACCAGATCGTCGCCCTTTCCCTGACGGTTTTCGCGTTGGTGAGCTATCTGTTCATTCCGCTTGAACTGGCGAACGGGGCCTCGATGCTGATCTTCCTGTGTCTCATCGTCTTCGTCGTCCTCGCCGCCGGATGCCTCCTGGGCGAGGAGTTCAGCATAGAAAAGATCAAGTTCAGCCATGCGGGGATGGGCGCGCTGCTGGTTCTCTGTGTCGGCACCATTCTTTTCAATCTCAAGCCGTTCGTGCCGGAGCCGTTCCAGTGGACCTCTCCATTTCAAGACGAATGGCAGGGAGCCCGTTTCTTCGGCTTCGCCATCCCGCTGGTGATCGGACTTCTCGTCGGTCCGTGGCTCGACCTGCAGCATTGGCAGCGTGCCATCCAGATGCACCGGGAAAACACCTCCATCCGTTCCGGCTACCTCTGGGGTGGTTCCATTTTCTTCCTCATGCTCCTTTTCCACGGCTGCCTCGCCATGTGGGTCATGAAGGCGAGCGGGGTGTCTCCCGGCATCAAGAGCTCGCTGGACACCTTCAACTACGCGCACGACCTGGTCGCCAGATACTTCATCCGCACCTTCCCCGACGGCGGTATCATGCAGACGACCTACTTCGCGTTCCTCTGCATCTGCGCGCTGACCACGCTCGACAGCGGCTACGTCGCCCTCAAGTGGTTCCTCGGCAAGAATGTCGAGAAGAGCGAAAACATGCTCATCTCCCTGATCCCGAAGCAGATTCTCGGTTCGCCGATCCCCACCTTCCTGATCGTCGGCTTCATCACGAGCATCGGCGTGCTGGGCAACCGCTTCGCGGGACTCCAGCTTGAGTATTTCATGGTGTTCTACGCCTCCTTCTTCGTGGGATACGCCGCGCTCGCCATCGCCCGCTGCTATGTGCCGAACTCGCAACAGCCGCTGCCGCAGATCAAGATGTTCTCGATGGCCTGCCTCTCGATCGCCATCTTCGCCTTCGGTTACTTCAAGAGCGATACGACCCTCCTCGTCCTCGGCTCCACGCTGCCCCTCATCCACGTCGCCTGGCTGGTCTTCAATGCGGATCTCCTCCGCGTCGTGACGGAAAAGGCCGGTGAGGTGATCGAGGCCGCCGCGGAGATTCCCGCGCTCAAGGCCATCGCGAAGACCGCGCACGTCGCCACCAGCTCGGACGTGGTCGCCCCGCAAGACCACCACGCCCTCGGCGGCCACTTCGAGGAAAAGTGGTTCGTTTACTCGATGATCGCGACCTACCAGGACACGAACTCGGTGGGCAACGTCTACTTCGGCATGTATGGATTGTTCGTCGGGAAAACCCGCGAGCTTTTCTTCAACACCGCGATGCCGGACTTCGACCTCAAGACGACGAAGTTCTACATCCTCACGCGCTCCTTCGAGCACAAGTTCGTCCGCGAGGCCCGCGAGTTCGACACCATCACGGTCAAGATCCGCGTCTCGGACTTCAACCGCAAGTTCTGCACGCTGGAGCACCAGATCTTCGGCACGGACAACGAACTGCTGGGCAAGGGCAAGCAAAGCCTGCTCTTCGTCTCGGCGAAGGACTACAGCCTGCTGGACATCCCGTCCGAGGTGTATACCGCGTTCATGAAATACCTGTAATCCGCAATCATGGCCACCGGCAGCGACTTCACCTTTCCCGCGTTGGTCGGCCAGCTTCATGACCTGCTGGGAAACGTGGCGGGCGCGCCCACCCTAGAACAGATCCGCGAGGTCTGCGACGTCCTGTATTCCTCCAGCCTGCTGAAGGAGGAAGGCCGCGCCGTGCGGGCGCGGGTGATCCTCGCGCCACCGGAGGCCTTCGCCACGGCGGAAGGGCCGCCGGACGGGATCCATGCCGTGCGCTTCTCCGTGACCCATGCCCTCACGGCGAACGAGATCAAGCGGCTCAGCCCGGCGGCCAGCTTCTTCCACTCCGTCGTCGCCGTCTGGCCGGACCGCGACCGCGGGTTCCGCATCTGGGGAATCCTCAATACCGGGCCACGCTGGCTGAATCTCGTCGCCGGTGGCCGCAAGCCGCTCGGCAGCGAGATTTCCTACCCCATCATCCACGTGCGTGATCCGGGGTGGGTGCTTTTCTACAATGGCTACAACCTGATGGCCGAGTGGCGCGGGCGGGAATTCCACGGGCCCCGCATGGATGTCTTCCAGTCCCGGCTGCTGAACGAGCGTTTCGCGGGCCACCGCATCCGCCTGGTGGAGGAGCTGATGCAAGGCTGCCTGCCCGCCACGATGGAAAGCACCGCCTATGCGGACCTCGCCCACCTGATCTCGCTCCAGTTCGTCAAGCGCATCATCAACCTCGTCCGCACCAGCGGCCATGGTGGCAGCCTGCTCATCGTGCCCACCGCCAAGGAGGGATCGGACGTGGCGACGAGCTGGATCGATTGTAAATACTCCGCCGCGCCCGACATCGCGGGGCTCCGGTTCCGGCGGCTGTTGCAGTCGATCATCCGCCGTGTCGGCCAGCTCAGTCCCATGGGCTGCTCCACGGAAGAGGCGTGGGAGATTTTTCGGAACAGCAACGACCGCGAGCTGGACCGGCTGGAGGAGGCGTTTTTCGAGCTTGCCCGTCTTTTCTCCGACCTCATGCAGGTGGACGGCGCGCTGGTGCTCGACTCCGGACTCGGCATCGTCGGCTTCGGCGGGGAGATCCGCGTGGACCGGAACGTCCTGCACGTCGGCATGGCGCTCGATCTGGATGGCAGGAACGTGAAGCAGTGGAAGGTCCAGAGCGACGGCACGCGCCACCGCTCCGTCTACCGCCTGTGCTCGGTGGAGCCGGAGGTCATCGGCTTCGTCATCTCCCAGGACAGCCAGGTGCGGATGATCGCGAACGTGGACGACTCCGTGATCTTCTGGGCGCATACCATGATCTGAGCTGTGGCGGGCGCTTCCGCATGGCCGGGAACATGGAAACCGCGAGTTGCGCAATCGGAGACCGGATTAGAGCAAACTTGCAAAGCTCGGCCTCATCCGGGCCTGACTGGCAAAGCGGGTGTGTTGACATGCTTGAGGGCTATGGTCATGGTCCGCTACGCCTCGTCGGTGGCTTTATAATGCACTCGATATTTATTAAGTTATGGACCGCACCGTTTATATTACTGCGATCAGCTGCTTGATCATCGGAGCTTTTACAGGTCACATAGTGACCCGAATGCATCCGCTGAGGTTAATGCGGGACGGAACTGATGTCGTTCATGAACGAGCCTCTCTCACAAACAAGTTCGCAGGAAAATCTCCCGGCCCTCCATCAAATAGGGAAAATGTGACTGGAATCGGAGGCTTCTTTTTCCGTGCCAAGTCGTCCGGGGTCGACGACTGGTATGAGAAACATTTGGGAGTAAGGAAGGCCGGTAAGGAGTACGATGATGGGTCCTGGTGGCAAGATGAAGGGCCCACGGTTTTTGCGCCGGAATACGATGATGCTCAGGTGGGGGGACAGGAGCATTCATGGAGAATCAATTTTCGAGTGAAGGATCTCGATGCAATGGTAGCCCAACTCAGGGCGGCTGGCCTTTCCGTGAAAGTCGATGCGGAGAAGTATCCAAACGGGCGCTTCGCGCACCTTCGTGATCCAGATGGAAACAGCATAGAACTCTGGGAGGCGGCAGGAGCTGATTTGGTGAGGCAACGCAAAGAAATAGAATAGGGATACGCGGTGTGTTCCGGATCGTCGTGCTTTTTGTGACCTTCGTGGTTTCCGGGATAACCCGTTCGGATGATCGGGCATCTCTTGTGGGGGCGGGGTGGTTTGTTAGGCTGCGGAGTGATCCGTCGTTTCCTGTTCCAGACCCCAGTCATTCCCATCCTGCTCCTGACCCTCTGCCACGGCGCGGAAGAGGAGGGAAAGCGTTACAACATCTCGGATTTCGGCGCGGTTGGCGATGGCGCGACCCTCAACACCACCGCGATTCAGAAAGCCATCGACCAGGCGGCGCAGCAGGGCGGGGGGACGGTGGAGATCCCGGCGGGCAGTTTCCGCAGCGGATCGGTTTTCCTGAAAAAGGGGGTCGGACTCCACCTTGCAGAAAACGCGGTGCTGCTCGGTTCCACCGACATCGGGGATTATCCGAAGCGGGAGACGCGCATCGAGGGACATTTCGAGCCATGGCGCATGGCGTTGGTGAACGCTTGTGAAATGGACCGGGTGCGCATCACCGGGAAGGGCGTGCTGGATGGGAACGGCATCACCTACTGGGCGAAATTCTGGCAGCGCCGCCGGGAGAATCCCAAGTGCACCAATCTCGAGGTCGAGCGTCCGCGGCTGATGTTCATCGACCGTTGCACGGACGTGCGTGTCGAGGGCGTTTCGCTCAGGTATTCCGGGTTCTGGAATCTCCATCTCTACCGTTGCAGCGATGTGGTCATCGACGGGGTCAGCATCACCGCGCCCACCCGCCACACCTCCCACCGGAACTACATGACGGCGGAGATCCTCAAGGGAATGGAAAAGGAGGCGTCCGTGAGGAACCTGCCTCTCAAGGACAACATCCTCGGACCCAGCACGGATGGCATCGACATCGACAGCTCGCGGAAGGTGACCGTCCGGAACTGCTACATCTCCGTCAACGACGACAACATCGCCCTCAAGGGCAGCAAGGGTCCGCTGGCGGATCAGGACAAGGACAGTCCGCCGGTGGAGGATATCCTGGTGGAAAACTGCGAGTTCGGAGACGGCAACGGCATGATCACCTGCGGCAGCGAGGCGACGAAGGTGCGGAACGTGACCGTGAGGAACTGCCGGATCACGGGAGACGCGACCGTGCTCACCCTCAAGCTCCGGCCGGACACACCGCAGCATTACGAACACATCCTGATCGAGAACATCACGCTGGAGGGCGGTGCCGGACGGGTGCTGAACGTCGCGCCGTGGACACAGTTTTTCGACCTGAAAGGCCATGCCCCGCCCGCGCGGACGGTGAACGACGTCACGTTGCGGAACATCACCGGCTCATTCCACAACTTCGGATCGCTGGGAGGGAATCCCGGCGACACCTTGCGCGACATCACCTTGGAAAACATCAACCTGCGGCTGGCGGACGCGCGTTTCCAACCGAAGGACGTGCGGAATCTCACCGTCAGGAATGTCGTGTTCAACGGCGTGCCCCATGAAGCGGCGGGAAAACCCGGGGAGTGACCCCGCGGATCGAAAACACCATCGCCGGCAGGCGCGGCTTGGCAATCGCCCGGCGATCTTCTATTGAAAGCCGCCGCATGAAAACCACGCCATCCCGGATCCTGTCGTTTCTCCTCCTCGCATTGCCCGCCCCGGCCGCTGACCAGCCGTGGATCGCGCTTTTCAACGGGAGGAACCTGGACGGCTGGACCCCGAAAATCTGCGGCCACGCCACGGGCGAGAATTTCGCCGGCACTTTCTCGGTCGAGGACGGAATCCTGAAGGCTTCCTACGACCGCTACCCGAAGTTCAACGGGCAATACGGCCATCTTTTCACCAACATCGCCTACTCGCGCTATGTCCTGCGGCTGGAATACCGCTTCGCCGGGAAAATGATGGCGGACGCCCCGGACTACGTGAACCTGAACAGCGGTGTGATGATCCACGCGCAGTCCCCGCAGAGCATGGGGCTGGAACAGGGTTTCCCGGTGAGCATGGAAGTGCAGTTCCTCGCGGACGAAGGGAAGGGGAAACGTCCCACCGCCAATGTCTGCACTCCCGGCACCAATCTGGAATTGGACGGGAAGCTGGTGAGGCAGCACATCGTCGCATCCGCCGCGCCGACCTTCCCGGCGGAGGAATGGGTGAAGGTCGAGGTGGAGGTGCATGGCAGCGAACAGGTCATCCACCGGATCAACGGCAGCGAGGTCCTGCGCTACCAGCGTCCGCAGCTCGATCCGCGCGATGAACTGGCTCCGGCGACGGATCTCCTGAAACTCGGATCCGCGAAGATCCTCAGCCACGGCTACATCGCCCTGCAGGCGGAAGGCCAGCCGGTCTGGTTCCGGAACATTGAACTCAAATCCCTTGAGGACCAGTGATTCCAAAATACCGGACTGGACGAATGGCATAATCCCGGCTTTATTCAGTGCCGCAAATCCCTATGAGCCTCCTTTTCTTCAAGCGTGTTCTGGCGAATCCCATCCGTGTGGGCTATATCGTTCCAAGTTCCGGATTCCTGACCCGCAAGACCGCGAAGCGTATCGATTTCTCGAAACCGCGCGTCGTCGTGGAGCTGGGACCCGGCGAGGGCTGCCACACCCGCCAGATCGTGCGCCGGATGAACGCCGACTCACGGCTCATCCTCATCGAGCTCGACGAGCATTTCGCGGATCACTTGAAAAAGCAGTTCGCCCATGACAAGCGGGTCACCGTTGTCCAGGCGGATGCGCTGCATCTGGTGGAAACCCTTGAGAAGCTCGGTGTTTCCAATCCCGACTACATCTACTCCGGCATTCCCTTCACCATCATGGACCGGAACCTGCGCGAGCGCCTGCTAGCGAACATCGCGAATTCCATGGGACCCGAGACCGTCTTCATCACCTATCAGGTGTCGCTGATGATTTCAGAGCACGAGCTTTTCGACCTGTCCAGAAGCGAGCAATGTCTCTTCAATGTCCCTCCCATCAAGGTGTTGGAACTGAAGAAGGCCTTGCCGGCGTGATGGATTCCTGATCGCAGGGACCATCGGAGATCGAGCAAACGTCATTCCGCCGGTTCCTGCAGCAGGTCCGACATGTGCACGAGGTCCGCCACGGACAAGGCCCCCATTTTTTTCATGACGCTCGAGCGGTGGGCCTTCACGGTGCGTTCCGCCGAACCGAGTTCCATGCTGATCAGCTTGTTCGGCAGCCCCGCGACCACACGCTGGTAGACCTCGTGCTCGGTCTCGGTGAGGCTGGCGCGGCGGCGGGCGAGATCCCTTCGTTTTTCTCCCGCGGCCCAGGCTTCGGATTCCTTGTCCAAAGCGGCCCGCACCGTGGCGACAAGGATGGACCGCGGGGTGGGCTTCGCAAGGAAGTCAAAAGCGCCGGACTTGATCGCCTGCACGCTCATGGGGATGCTGCCGTGTCCCGTCAGGAAGATCACCGGGAGACTCTCGCTCTTGCGCAGCAGGCTCTGGTGGAGTTCCAGCCCGCTGGGGCCGCCGGGCATCCGCACGTCGATGATGATGCAGCCGCGCAGGACCTCGTCGCGGAACATCAGGAAATCCGCGGCGGAGGCGTAGGCGCGTGTTTCGAAGCCTTCGGCGCGCAGGAGACGGCACATGGCGGAGCGGAGTCCTTCGTCGTCATCCACCAGGTAGACGACTTGATTCGGGGGGGGCGGGGTTTTCATAGGTCGGGTTTTTCAGTGTGAACGGGCAGAACCAGCCGGAAGGTGGCTCCACAGGGGGAGTTGTTTTCGGCGGTGATGCTGCCGCCGTGGGCTTCGGAGATGGAGCGGGCCAGCGACAGGCCGAGGCCCATGCCGTTGCTCTTGGAACTGTAGAACGACTCGAAGATCCGGGGCAGCATCTCGGGCGGGATCCCGTGTCCGTTGTCGGCGACACTGATCTCCACCCAGCCGTCGGATTTCAAGACGGTCGAAAGCGTGAGCGTCCGCCGGGTCATCGGAGTCCCGGCGCTCGCATCCATCGCATTGAGCATGAGGTTCAGCAGGATCTGCTCGATCTGGACGCGGTCGCCGGCGGCCAGTGGCAGATCCGGCGTGATCTGCGTGACGACCGAGACGCCGCGCCTGCGGACATCATGGGCGATGAGTTTTACCACGCCGCGCAACACCTCGTTGATGTCGAGCGGAACCATCCTGCATTCACCCTGGGTGATGAGGGACCGCACCCGGTTGATCGTCTCGCTGGCCCGCAGGTCGTCGCGGCGGATGTCCTCCAGGATCTGCCGCACTTCCGAAATGGACGGTTCGCGGAGCTGCAGCAGGATCTCCGCGGTCTCGGCATTGCTGAGGATGGCACCCAGCGGCTGGTTGATCTCATGGGCGATGGAGGCGACGAATTCTCCCAGAAGGGCGACGCGTGTCGCCCGGGCGAGGCTTTTCCGCGTTTCCTCCGCCTCGAACTGATCCGTGATGTTCTTGCTCATCACGATGAAGCACGGCTCTCCCCCGAGCAGGACGAGCTGGGTGGAGATGTTCATCCAGCGGCGTCCGCCCGTCGGGGTCCTGGTGGATTGCTCGAAGCCCAGCAGGGGCTTGGCGGAGATGAGGAAGGACTTGAAACGTTTTTTCGCGGCGCGGGTATCGAACATCCCGAGTTCCACCGGGGTTCTGCCCAGCGCCTGTTCCCGGCTGATTTCGTACATTTTCTCCCAGCTCGGATTCACATCAAGCAGGCGACCGTCCGCCTGCCGGATGATGCTGATGGCGGTGGGACTGCCATGGAACACGCCGGAGAACCGCTCTTCGGACTGGCGCAGCTCTTCGACCGCCTGGCGCTGGACGCTGATGTCCCGCCCGAGGCACTGGAACTCGTCGATCTTCCCCGCGTCGTTGAAGATCGGATAGTCGTCCCACGTCATCCAGGCGATTTTCCCATCGGACAGGATCACCTGGTGTTCCTGGGAAATGGGACGCTTGGTTTCGGTCATGGTCCGCACGGCTTGCAGGATCGTGTCTCGCCCGGACACCGGAATGAACGAGAGGAATTTTTTCCCCAGCAGGTCCTCCCTCGATTTGCCGAAATAGCGGCAATAGGCGTCGTTCACGAATGTCAGGGTGGTGTCCTCGCGATAGCGGCAGACCATTTCGCGCTGGCTCTCGATGACGGTCCGGTAGCGTTCCTCGCTGATTCTCAGCCGTTCCTCCGCGGCCTGGCGGCGGCGGCTGTGGATCAGTAGCGCAGCGATCAGCAGGGACTGCATCAGTGTGGCGATGGCGATGCTCAGGATCAGGTTCGGATGCTTGTCGAGCAGTTTCCCTGCGCCTGATTCGAAAAGATCCGTTACGTCGGGGGGCGGTGAGGCGGCCTCCGGCGTGGCTTCCGCAGCCATTCCGGCATCGGCGGAAAAAGCCGAGGTGGCGGTGAGGACACCCATTGCGATGACACCACACCAAGCCCGCGCGCACCGGCGCGCGGGAAGGCGGAACATCTTCCCGGACAGTCCCCGGGAAAAATTCTGATCCGTCTCTAACATCCCTAGATGGATGCCGTTCCGGACTGTTCATTACAAGCAGCAAATGACCTGCCGTTCCCACATCCGTCCCTGCGGCGGATTCAGGTGGCTTCCGACCTGGCGTCGTTTTCCGCTTTCGCCGCCTTGCGGCATTCGGCCACGAAATGGTTGCAGGCTTCCCGGCAGAGCAGGGGGATGGCCTGGGATTCCGCGAGACCGCCGGGAATGCCGTTGTAGCGGCTGGCCTCGCTGTCTTCCAAAGGGGTTTCCGGGGCGATCCGCCACAGGATTTTTTTCGCACACTGGTGTGCCGGTCCGCAAACCTCCCGGACTAGCCGTTGGGCTCCGGCGTCGCTGATGGTCCGGGCGAAACGGTACATCCCTGTCTGGCGGTCGAGTTTTTCCCGCAGGGTCTCGGTCTCCAGCGCACCAGCCCGGCTGGCGAGGAACAACCCGACGCCGGCCGGGTAGAACTGATCGAGCGCGAGCCGCAGGTCCTCCTCGTTTTCCAATGCCATCACCCATCCCTGCTTGAGATTCGTCTGGCCTTTGGCGAAGCGGTAGCTGCCGTCCGGGGCGTAGGTGGAGAGATCCCTGGCATCCGCCGGGCCCTCGTGCACCTCGAGTCCGCCGAACGCCGAATCCGTGGAACGTTCCGCGTCCTCATGATGGCAGATCACATAGGGATAGCCGTAAACATCGGTCTGGATCTCGAGTTCGCCGATGCGGTGGATTCCCGACCTGAGCAATTCGCGGAGCTGGAGGGCAATGGACATTTTCAACGAAAAATAGGGAGGGTTCTGGTTCAGCTCAACTTGTGGATCCTGTCAAAATCCGAGACCTGGTCCAGGATGACATCCGCCAGCAGCCGTTCGGTGCCGATGGCCGAGGTGTAGTAAAGCGTCTTGTTCCGGACGTGATGGGGATTGTGACGGAAAATCTCGCGCTGGCTGGCCGCCGCACCCACCTCATTCTCGATGCCGAGCAGCACGGGGATGTCCTGATACGAATGGAGTCCGTCCGAGATGAAGAACGGCACCACGATGACATTCGGTGTCAGCGCCATCTTGTCCCACCCGGCGATGAACGGCTGTTCCTCCATGAACGCATCGAGTACGGCGGCGTATCCGGCACCGGAGGCGGCGATGAGTTCGACCTGGTCGCGGATGGCTTTCGTGGAATTCTGGTTCAATCCCGTGCCATGACCCGTGATGATGAGGGTGGTTTGCGCGGGATCCACCCCGGGTGCCACCTCACGGGCCCGCTTCAGGATCAGGCCTGTCATCGAGCGGTGCACGCCGACCGGCAGGCAGTAGTGGTAGGTTTTTCCACCCACCACCGTGGTGGGACCGGTGAGCCGGAGCTCGCGGGGAATGACGTCCTGGGTGAAATAGCCTTCGCTGATGAAGTCCGGGACCACATAGATCTCCTCGGAATCGACCAGGTAGCCGGCCTCGCGCATCGACGGCTCTTCCTTCCAGAAACAGCAGTGTACCTCGGCGAAAATCCCGCGGGAACGGATCTCGTCCGCGTGTTCGAAGTAGGGCGTGGAGGAATCCGGATTCTCGGTGGAACCATGGCCGACGATGAGGAGGGCGCTGGATGGCTTCGGAGCGATGGGCATGCCGGGAGGTTGGCGGGGCTTGCGAGGATTGCAAGACCCGGAGGAGGTCCGTTATTTGGATTTCAACGAATCGAGGATTCCCGCGCAGCCATCCTCCAGCAGGGAAATGACATGGTTGAAGCCGATCTGGCCGCCATAGTAGGGGTCGGGGACACGGAGATCGTCGTGCTCGCGGCAGAAGCTGACCAGCGTGCGGATCTTGCCATGGTGGGCACCGGTGTGGTCGATTCCCATGACATCGGTGTGGTTCGACTCGTCCATGGTGACGATGAGATCGAATTTTTCCAGATCCTGCGCGGAGATGCGTCGCGCTTGGCCGCTGACGGTGTAGCCCTTGCGCAGCAGCGTCTCGGACATGCGGGAATCCGGCGGCGAGCCTTCGTGGTGGCTGATGGTGCCGGCGGAATCGATTTCGAATTCTCCGGACAATCCCGCGTCCTCGACCTGCTGGCGGAAGATGATTTCCGCCGCCGGCGAGCGGCAGATGTTTCCGAGACAGACGAACAGGACGCGGCGTGGGGAGATGAGCGGGGGCTGCATGGGGGTGGAGCGGGGTGGAAAACAGCTCAAAACAGGCTGCTGACAATGAAAAACCAAGATTTGCCGGGATTTGCAAGATTTCTGGAAATCCCGCGCAACCCTGACAGCATTGCGTGGTTGAGACACCACTACACACGTACTTTTATATGAAAAACTCCTGGATCATCCCTGTTGCAACCCTGGCGGTCGGTGCCGTCGGTGGATACATTTCCGGAAAGGGTTCGGAATCCGGCGGGCAGGCCCAGGCGCCTGAAGCGTCGTCCGCGCGGACACGCTCGTCCAACCGCCCCGAGTCCTCCGCCACTTCCGAGACGGTCAAGAAAACCCGCGCCCTCACCGCGGAACAGATCGCCCGCATGCCCGGAAATTCCAGCCGCATCCAGGCACTGCTGGGCTTCTATGAAGGTCTCTCCGCCGAACAGCTCGCCGAGGAAGCCACCAAACTCGACTCCCTGCCGATGAACGAGCGCATCATGGCCTCGATCCTCCTTTTCGGACGCTGGGCCGAGGTGGACCCCACGGCGGCCATGACTTTCTCCAACACGATGGGCTTTGCCGGTGGCTTCGTCCGTCCGACCATTCTTCAAAGCTGGGCCAGCGTGGACCCTGCGAACGCCGCGAAATACTATGCTGAAAATCCGCGTGAATTCGCGATGATGGGCATGGGCGGACGCGGTGGCCCGATGGGAGGAGGACAGGACGGCGCCTCCATCATCGCCGCCGAGTGGGCGCGCCAGGACCCCGCCGCCGCCCTGGCGTGGGCTTCCTCACTCACCAACGGAAAAGGCGACGCGATGAACTCCGTCATCACCGAGATGGCGAAGACCGATCCACGGAAAGCCGCCGGCATGATCAGCCAGATGGATCCGGACGACCAGGCGGCCGCCTACCGCAGCGTCGCCGCGCAATACGGCGCGCTCGATTTCACCGAGGCGCAGAACTGGATCCGCACGCTTCCTGCCGATGACCAGGCCGCCGCGCTCGCTTCCGCCATCGGCGGGCTGTCGAATACCGACCCCGCCGCCGCCGCCAAGCAGCTTGCCTCCATGCCCGAGGGTGATGCCCGCGACCGGGCCACCAACGACGTGATCGGCGATCTCGCCCGCGTCGACCCGCAGGCCGCCGCGGATTTCCTGAAATTGCAGGAAAGCGACCGCGCCCAACGCGACGGAATGCGGGAGCTCATCCCCATCTGGACCAGCCAGAATCCCGCCGCCGCCAGCAGTTACATCAGTTCCCTCCCGCAGGGACCCACACGTGACAGCGCCATCGGGCCTTATGTCTGGAGCAACAACACCAGCCCGCCGAAGGACCTGATCGCGCTCGCCGAGAGCATGGAGGACGACGGCGACAGGGAACGCACCGTCGGTGTCGCATACATGCGCTGGATGCGTGAGGACGCGACCGCTGCGAAGGCATCGATCGCCGCCTCCACCGTCCTCTCGGACGAGGCCAAGGAGCGGCTTAGCAACGGTGGCGGCATGTGGGGCGGTGGCCCGGGCCGTGGCCGTCGTGGCGGAAACAACTGATACTCCGCGACCGATATTTCCCAAGCCGCATCCCCTCCGTGGGGTGCGGCTTTTTCATGTATTTGCGGCATGCGTTCGTGCTTGAGTCCGGCGTCCGGGATGTGAGTATCGGACCCAACTCATGAAAGTCACCGTTTTCAGCACCAAGCCCTATGACGAACAGTTCCTGCGGAGGCACAACCAGGCTTCCAACCATGAGCTGGTCTTCATCGAAAACCGGCTCACTTCGGAAACCGCGGCACTTGCGGAAGGGTCGCCTGCGATCTGTGCTTTCGTGAATGACGAGCTCAACGCGAGGACCCTTGCCAAGCTCGCGGCGGGCGGGACCCGGTTCGTCGCGCTGCGCTGCGCGGGTTTCAACAACGTGGACCTGGCGGCCGCGGAAGCACACTGCATCCAGGTCGCCCGTGTCCCAGCGTATTCACCCCACGCGGTGGCCGAGCATGCGGTGGCCCTGCTGCTCTGCCTGAACCGCCACGTCCACAAGGCGTACAACCGTGTGCGCGAGGGGAATTTCTCCATCGACGGCCTGATGGGGGAGGACCTTCACGGCAAGACCGTGGGAGTCGTCGGCACGGGCACCATCGGAGCGATCTTCGCCGGCATCATGCGTGGATTCGGCTGCGAGGTGCTCGCCTACGACGTGGTGGAGAATCCCGATTGCCTGAAGGCCGGGGTCCGCTACGTGAGCCAGGAAGAGCTGTTCTCCCGCTCGAACGTCATCAGCCTGCACTGCCCCCTCATGCCGCAGACGCACCACCTCATCGACGGACACACGCTTGCCGGAATGCGCGACGGCGTCTTCATCATCAATACCAGCCGTGGCGCGCTCATCGATACCGAGGCCGCCACCGCCGCCATCAAGAGCGGCCGCATCGGCGGACTGGCGCTCGATGTTTATGAGGAGGAGTCCGAGCTGTTTTTCGACGATCATTCGGACCATGTCATCCAGGACGATGTCTTCATGCGTCTCACAACGTTTCCCAACGTCCTGATCACCGGCCACCAGGCGTTCTTCACCAACGAGGCGATGACACACATTTCCATGACCACATTCTCGAACCTCGCCGACTTCGAGAATGGCCGGGACTGCCCGAACCTCGTGAAGGCGAAGGCGAACTGAGGGGGGCGCGTGGCGGCGGCTTCCCGTCAGAGCACCGTCGCGGTGACATCGATCACCTCCGCGCCTTCCTCGATCTCGATCTCCCGGCTGAAGGTGTCGATGGCGGTCTTGCCGACCTTGCGGGTATCCATCATCGAATAACCGCCGATGAGCACGGGGCCGACGATCGGGAGCCAGCGCGAAAGCGATTTGCCCACGGCCTTCTGGGTGACGTGGATGCCGATCTTCCGCAGGGTCTGCTGGATGATCCGCAGGCTGCCGCGCCTGATGATGACCCGCTCGCCGACGCGGGCGACCACGTCGCGCAGGAGCATCGCGGCACCGTGGCGGAACAGGCAGTAAACCATCATCTGCCGGTTGAGCAGGGAGGTTTTCCCGTAACAGGCGGCGATGTCGGCCACCATCTGCTGCTGGATCTGCCATACCTTGAGCAGATCGGGAATCACGGTGAGCATCCCCATGGGCCCGGGGGGGACGGCCAGGGTGGCCGAGAGCGCCCCGGCCATCAGCCCGGCGGTGCGGACGATCTCCGCCGCCCGTTTCCCCGGATTCGTGCTGACCGGTTCGTTCGAGGTGGGGATCTGCAGGGCCAGGTTTTCCAGGACCCGGAGAAAGGGGTTTTCTGCGGGCGGTGCGAGTTCCGCGCCCCGGTCGTCGGATTCCATTCCATTTCCATGGAACAGGGATGCCGCGGGTTCAACAGGATTTGTCGCAAGATGGAGAAAGTTCTGTGGACGCGGTCACAAGCTGGGTGAAGATAACGGGTCACTCTCCATGAAAAATCATCACTCGAAGCTGCTGACCATCGGCGTGACGGCAGCCGCCACCACCGTGGCCACCCTGCTTGTGAACAATCTCGTTTCCGGGGAGAAAAAAATCCGCAGGAAGATTCCCCGGCGGTATGGCATTTCGGATTCGCAGTTCGAGCGGTCCATGAGCCAGCTGATGGGACCTCCGATCCTGGATGGAAACCGGGTCACGCCGTTGCATAACGGCGTGGAGATTTTCCCCGCGATGCTGGCCGGGATCGCCTCCGCCACCACCACGATCACGTTCGAAACGTATATCTTCACCGCGGGAGAGGTGGTGAACCAGTTCGTGGAGGCCCTCTCCGCCAGGGCGCGGGAGGGGGTGAGGGTGCACGTCCTGCTGGACGGCATCGGCTGCGATTGCGTGGAGGGCGCACCCCTCCGGAAGATGCGCGAGGCGGGCGTGGAGGTGGAGGTCTATCACCTGAAGAACCTGGGACGCTTCAACCAGCGCACGCACCGCAAGCTGCTGGTGATCGATGGAAAACTGGGTTTCACCGGAGGGGTGGGCATCGCGGACGAATGGCTTGGAAACGCGGATGCTCCGGAGCACTGGCGCGACACGCACTACCGCGTGGAGGGACCGGTGGTGGCGCAGCTCCAGGCGGCCTTCATGGACAACTGGATGAAAACCCACGCCACCGTCCTGCATGGGAACGCCTACTTTCCCGCCATCGAAAGCGTGGGGCCGCGCCGTTGCCAGATGTTCAAGAGCTCGCCGATGGAAGGCAGCGAGAGCGCGAGGCTGATGTATCTGCTCTCCATCACCGCCGCGGAGAAATGTCTGCGGGTGGGCAACGCCTATTTCGTTCCGGACGACCTTGTCACCGAGGCGCTGATCGCAGCCGTGACGCGTGGCGTGACAGTGGAGGTGCTGGTGCCCGGCGCGCACCTGGACTCGAAACTCGTCCGCAGGGCCTCGCGCCACCGCTGGGGGCGTCTGCTGGAAAACGGGGTGCGGATTTTCGAATATCAACCGACGATGTACCACTGCAAGACGATGATCATCGACGACCTGTGGGTCTCGGTGGGATCGGCGAATTTCGACAACCGCTCGTTCCGGCTGAATGACGAGGCGAACCTGAACGTGTTTGGTGAGGACTTCGCGCGTGCCGAGAGCGAGGTGTTCCGCAGGGATCTGGAGAATGCCCGCGAGGTGACCTTCGAGGAATGGAAACGAAGACCCCTGTTGGAAAAAGTGAGCGACGCCACGGTGGCGCTGCTGCGTTCGCAGGTGTGACCTACCGGCATGCGTTCCGTGAATTCTCCAGCCATCCGTATCCGGCGCACCCGTGCCTCGGGTTTGGAAATGCATGCCCTGTTCATGGGAGAATCTCCGGATGCGGCGATCCCCACCTATGTTCTCGTCCACGGGCTGGGGATGTCCGGCCGCTACATGATGCCGACCGCCGAACTGCTGGCCGCCCACGGACGGGTGGTGGTGCCGGACCTGCCGGGCTTCGGGGGGAGTGAAAAGCCCTCCCGCGCGCTCACCATTCCCGAACTGGCGGACGGGCTGGCCGCCTGGATGGCGGCGCACGATCTGCCTCCATCCGTCCTCATCGGGAATTCCCTCGGCGCGCAGGTCATTGCGGATCTGGCCGTGCGCCATCCGCATTTCGTCGAACGTGCGGTGTTGGTGGCTCCCACGGTGGACCCTGGGGCACGGCGTGTTTCCACCCAAACCCTTCGCTTGCTGGCCGATGCCCTCCGCGAACCGCTGCGGTTGTATCCCATCGCGCTGGGGGACTATTTCCGCGCGGGCTTCCGCCGTTCCTGGCGGACCCTGCGTCACGCGTTGGTCGATCCCATCGTGGAAAAACTGCCTTCTGTGGCGTGTCCGGTGCTCATCGTGCGGGGCGGGCGGGATCCCATCGTGCCGCAGGGATGGGTGGAGCAGGCCGCCGGACTGATCCCGGATGTCCGGCTGGTCACGTTTCCCGAGGCGGCCCATGCGGTGAATTTCAACTCGCCGGGGCGGCTGGTGGAGGAGATCCTCCGGTTCCAGGGCCGCTGATTTCGCCCAAAACCCGTTCTCGACAGGGGCGTTTCTCCCGCATATTTTTCCCGCTCTTTCACCAACACATCCATGATTCGCAAACTCATCCCCGGCGCTCTCGCCATCGGTCTCATCGCCTCCGCGTCCGCCCAGCCAGATGCCGCCGCCAAAACAGAGGCAGCGCCAAAGACAGAAGCCGCAACGCCTGCCGTTGAAGTGCCGGCCAAGCCGAAGCTTGATCCCGCCGTCATCAAGTCGGACTCCTCGTACGCCCTTGGTTTCCGCACCGGTGGAGGATTCGTCCAGCAGTTCGGCAGATTCGGCGTTGGTGCCGATGATCTGGACATGGAAACCTTCATCAAGGGCTTCAGCGCCGCCATCAAGGGTGGCAAGCCCGAGCTTGAGGAAGCCCGCCTCCAGGCCGCCATGGAAGCCCTCGGCGAACTGCTGCAAGGCCGTGAAAAGGACCTCGCCGCCAAGAACCTCGAGGCTGGCAAGAAATTCCTCGCGGAAAATGGCAAGCGCAAGGAAGTCACCACCACCAAGAGCGGCCTCCAATACGAGGTGCTCGCCAAGGGCGGTGAGGAAAAATACGTCGCACCCAAGGAAGGCGCCGAGGACAACAAGCAGTTCCTCGTCAACTACAAGGGCACGCTCATCGACGGCCGCCAGTTCGACGCCTCCCCGGAAGGCCAGCCTGTGCCGATGACCCTCCAGGTCGTCCCCGGCTTCAAGGAAGCCCTCACCACCATGCCCGTCGGAGCCAAGTGGAAGCTCTTCCTTCCTAGCGAACTCGCCTACGGCGAAGAGCGCCGCAGCGCCGAGATCGCTCCTAACAGCACCCTCATTTTCGAACTCGAGCTCGTGAAGATCGAGGACGCGCCCGCCCCACAAGGCATGCCGTTCCAAATGCCAGGTGCTCCAGGCGGCGCTCCTCAAGGCGCCCCCGAAGGTGCCCCCGAAGGCGAATAATCCGCCATCCCCACTTCAAGGGCCGCCGGGTGACCGGCGGCCTTTTTTTGTCTGGTTCTTCCATCGGGTGGCGCTTCAGAGCATGTGGACTTTTCCTGCCGGGGGAGTCGGTCATCTTTAGCGAGGAGCATCGGTCATCGTTCTCCCCGGGAATCTCGATCCACTCCGGCAGTCATCTGGAAACCGAAAAATCAGTCATTCCCACTGCGGAGGCTCCCTATCTTCATCCCGGAGGGATCTCGGAAATTAGCCACGGGTGAAGGAGCGCCAGCGACGGAACCCGGGGTGAGAGATCCCCACAAACCCGCACCCCGGAGGGGTGCCGGAACCGTCGCATATTTCCAAACGCAAAATTACACCGCATGGCGCACCAGCCCCTTGCGCGTCCCCAACCACCAACACACCACGCTCAACGTCCAACCGGCCGCCACGCTCACCGCCAGCTTGCGGATGTCCCCAAGCACGAACGGTGCGACAACGGCGGACATCAGTGCGAACAAAAGCATCTGCACGAACCCTTGCAACGATGCCGCCAATCCCCGCGCCTCCGGGAAAAGATCCATCGTCCGCAACGTCATCGCCGGTGACCCGAGGGCGAGGCCGAACATGTAAACCATGCCCGGCAGCACCGCCCACGGGATAGAGGGAGTGAGGAGATGGGCGTAAAGGAGATTCACCACCATCGCCGCCGCCATCACTCCGTAGGCGATCCAGATCAGCCGCGTCGGCGGGAATTTCATCGCCAGCCGGGCGGACAACGCCGATCCGGCGGACATGCCGACAATGATCGGGATGAACAACCACGCGAACGCCGTTTCCGGCAGGTGAAGCACGTGCATCACGAAATCCGACCCCGTGCTGATGTAGAGCGAGAACCCCGCGAACCCGAGGCCGATGCCCAGCGATTGCAGCAGGAAATCCCCATGACACGCCACCCGCACATAGCTGCGGATCATCGATCCCAGGTGCAGCGGCGCCCGATCCTCCACCGCCAGGCTCTCCGGCAGCAGCTTCCACGCGGCGATGCCCATCGCCAGGCTGGCCAGCGCGAGGAAGGCGAACACCGCCCGCCAGCCATACCACACCTGAAGCCAGCCGCCGACCACCGGAGCCACCGCCGGCGCGAGGCTGAAAACCATCGTCACATAGGACATCACCTTCTGCCCCATCTGGCCGGGGAAGAGATCCCGGATGACGGCCCTGCCCACCACCGATCCCGCACCCGCCGAAAGTCCCTGGAGAGCCCGGAAGCCCAGCAGCCAATGGAACGAGGGCGCGCACATCGCCCCCACGGACCCCGCCACATAGCCGGCCACCGCCCAAAGGATCACCCGCCGCCGGCCGAACGTGTCCGACAGCGTGCCGTAGAACAACATCATGAACGCGAACGTGAAAAGATACACGCTCAGCGTCTGCTGCACATGTTCCCGATCCACCCCCAGGCTCCGCCCGATGTCGCCGAACGACGGCAGATAGGCATCGATCGAAAACGCCCCGAGCATCGACAGCCCGCTCAAGATCCAAACCAACGCCCACTGCTTCTTCATCCCGGCCGGGAGGGTAGGGGGCGGGGGAGGAAAAGCAATGGCGGTTCGCGGTATGCCCGGTTTCCGTGTCAGCCCAATCAAGGAGCGGCGGACTCCGATCCGCCAAGCCCATGAGCGGCCAATGTATAGCGGAAACCGCCCGCCATTGTCCCCGCATGGGCAGGGCGATTCGGAGATCGCCCCTCCTTGCCGTCGTCCCCAGCCCCAAGGAGCGGCGGACTCCGATCCGCCAAGCCCATGAGCGGCCAATGTACAGCGGAAACCGCCCCCCATTGTCCCCGCATGGACAGGGGCGATTCAGAGATCGCCCCTCCTTGCCGTCGTCCCCAGCCCCAAGGAGCGGCGGACTCCGATCCGCCAAGCCCATGAGCCGCCAATGTACAGCGGAAACCGCCCGCCATTGTCCTCCCATGGACAGGGGCGATTCGGAGATCGCCGCTCCTTGTTCCACCTCCTTTCTTTCTGATGGAGCGCCGCGTCACTCCACGTTTATTCTCCCGCAAGACCATGCAGCACTTCCCCGAAATCCAGCTCACCTTTCAAGAAGCCCGTGTCCTGGGCTGCTTGTTGGAAAAAGAAATCCTCACACCCGGCAGCTACCCGCTCACCCACAATTCCCTTCTGCTCGCCTGCAACCAGACCTCCAGCCGGGATCCCATCACGCACTTCACCGGTGAGGAGGTTTCGGAAGCCCTGCGCGGACTCTCGGAGAAATACCTGGTCGAAAAGATCCTCGGCGGCCGCGCGCCGAAATACGAACACAGCCTCCCGGACGTGCTGAGCCTGCAACCGGCCGAGCGAGCCGTCCTGACGGTCCTGCTGCTGCGCGGCACCCAGAGCGCCGGCGAGATCCGCCAGCGCACCGACCGCCTGCACAACTTCTCCTCACTTGAGGAAGTGGAGGAAACGCTCTCGTGGTTCATCGAATACCCGCACGGCCCGCTCGTCCGGCGCATCCCCGTCGGCGAAGGCCGCCGCGTCGAAAGCTTCGCCCACCTCCTGTCATCCGGCGTGACGGACAGCCCGCCCGTCACCGCAGCCGCCCTTCCCGCAGCAGCCGAAAGCCCGCAGGAAAACGACTGGCGCGCCGAAATGGAGGCGCGGATCGAAAAACTCGAATACGAGATCGCCGTGCTCAAAGCCCGCCAGATGCCGTAGGGGAGTAATCGAAACGCGGAGTTG